>NZ_JBIRUY010000008.1:0-224194 GCF_044335305.1 Streptomyces sp. NPDC020490
CCGCCCGCCTAACCCCCCCCGCTGGGGGCGGCTCCACCCCACCACTTTGTGGGGGTCCCCGCGCCCCCCCGGGTCTGGGGGGGGCCCCCCCACCCCCCCCCCTCCCCCCCCCCCCCCTCTCTCAGGGCTTGGTAGGCCTCACGCCCAGGTGATCAACGGCTTTGGCCGTTCCACAGCGGCGATGAGCCAAGCTGGGGCAGTTGAGGACAGGCACGCTCAACTGCTCTACCTGCAAGCGGAATGCGTGATCTTCGCTCGCAATCGTGAACATGCTGGCTTCGGCTGGCATATTCGATTTGCTCCGCTTCACGTTCCGCGGCGGAGGTGGTTCACGTGATCGAACCCAGCAAGCGACACGACTTTGTTGAACGGCACGAGGCGATCGACGTCAGCGACTTCGTCTACGCGGCGACCGGCGCCCGGGTGCGCCGGCTGACCATGCCGGACGGGACCCACTGGTTCCCGGCGGTGGATGTGTGCAAGGAACTCGGGTACACCACGACCCGAAAGGCACTGACGGACCACGTCCCGGAGGGCCATCGAGAGAGTCTCGAGACAGTGACTGGAAGTCACTCTCTCAGCATTCCCGCAGGTAGGGAGTGGCGCCGAGACTTGCAACTCATCGATCTGCAAGGTCTGATCCGCCTCGTCCAGGCCTGTACGAAACCGTCCTGCGAGCCCTTCAAGCAGTGGGCCGCGGAGGTGATCGAGACAGTGCAGCGAGAGGGCTCTTACACCCTCGAAGAGGCGGAGGTTCAGCCCGCCGATCCGAGTGCCCCGGTCGTGTACGCCATGCCGGACCAGGTCGCGGAGGCCATCGTGCGGCTGGAGGCGCACAACCTTCAGCTGGACGAGGAGCTTGCGAACGCACAGCAGGAATCGCTGACGCTGCAGAAGGAGACGGTCACCCTGCAGCGGGAGGTACTGGCGACGCAGAAGGCCACGCTTGCCGTGCAGCAGGCCATGGTGCGGGCGATGGAGCGGATCGCGGACCGGCTCGACGGTCTCGTCCTCGGGCGCCGGGCTCCTGACGGGCGCCTCGCGGTGCTGCCCACCACGGAGTCCGTGCTGGCCGACTGGCGGCACCGGCTGTCGGTGACGGAGGACGTGTGGACCGTGGCCGTGGTGATCGCGCCGGTCCTGGTCGAACAGGGTGAACTCCGCGAGCCGCTGGAAGCGATCGCGGCTCGTACGGGACTCCCGGTGCGCCGCGTCAACGAATGCCTCCGCCTGTTGCAGAAGCATGCCTGCATCCGCTCGCAGGGCGGTGCGGAGGACGGGGCGCCGGTGTATGTGCTCAACCAGGCTGACAATCCCTGAGGGAGCCCTCAGGAAGAAAGACGGAGGGGGCGGTCGCAAGCTGAAGTTGCGGCCGTCCCCTCCGGGCCTCCGAGGCTATCGGGTGACGCCCGTCACGCCCAAGTGATCAGCCGCTTGGGCTGTTCCAGGATCGCGGCGACGTCCGCCAGGACCTTGGAGCCGAGTTCCCCGTCCACCAGGCGGTGGTCGAAGCTCAGGGCGAGGGTGGTGACCTGGCGGGGCTTCACCTTGCCCTTGTGGACCCACGGCTGGAGCTTGATCGCGCCGACCGCGAGGATCGCGGACTCGCCGGGGTTGAGCAGCGGTGTCCCGGTGTCGACGCCGAAGACACCGACGTTGGTGATGGTCACCGTGCCGCCCTGCATGGCCGCCGGGGACGTCCTGCCCTCGCGGGCCGTGGCCACCAGGTCGCCCAGGGCCTCGGCCAGCTGCGGCAGCGTCTTGGCGTGGGCCTCCTTGATGTTCGGGACGATCAGGCCGCGCGGGGTCGCCGCCGCGATGCCCAGGTTGACGTAGTGCTTGAGGACGATCTCCTGGTTCGCCTCGTCCCAGGACGCGTTGATGTCCGGGTTGCGCCGGATGGCGACCAGGAGGGCCTTGGCGATCAGCAGCAGGGGGTTCACGCGCAGGCCCGCGAACTCCTTGTCCTGCTTGAGCTCCTCGACCAGCCTCATGGTGCGGGTCACGTCCACCGTCACGAACTCCGTGACGTGCGGGGCGGTGAACGCCGAACCGACCATCGCCGCCGCCGTGGCCTTGCGGACGCCCTTGACCGGGACGCGGGTCTCGCGGGCCGTGTCGTACACCGGGGCGGGCGTGGGGGCGGCGGGCGCCTCCACGGCCGGCTCGGGCGTCACGGTCCGCGCCGCGACCGCCGCGTGCACGTCCTCGCGGGTGATGATGCCGTCCGGGCCGGACGGGGTGACCGTCGCCAGGTCGACGCCCAGGTCCTTGGCCAGCTTGCGCACCGGCGGCTTGGCCAGCGGGCGCTCCTGCGGCGCCGCGGGGGCCGCGGCGGGGGCCGTCCCGTGGCCGTTCAGCCCCGCCGGAGCCGCGGGCGCGGGCGCTGCGGGGGCGGGCACGGGTGCGGGCGTCGTGGTCTCCGGGCCCTTGCGGGGACGGCGCCGGGTGGAGGACGTCGCGACCCCGTAGCCCACCAGGACCGGCTGGCGGCCCTGCGGCTTCGGCTCCTGTTCCTCCTTCGGCGCGGCGGGAGCCGCGGGCGCGGGCGCGCCCCCGCCGGAGGTGTCCACCGCGATGATCGACGTGCCCACGTCCACCGTGGTGCCCTCGGGGAAGTGCAGCTCGCGGACCACACCGTCGTAGGGGATGGGCAGTTCGACGGCCGCCTTGGCGGTCTCGACCTCGCACACCACCTGGCCGTCGGTGACCGTGTCGCCGGGCTGGACGTACCACTTGAGGATCTCCGCCTCGGTGAGCCCCTCGCCCACGTCCGGCATCTTGAATTCGCGTACGGACGCTTCCGTCATCGTCGTCACGACCTTCTCCTCAGTACGCCAGGGCGCGGTCGACGGCGTCGAGCACCCGGTCCAGGCCCGGCAGGTACTCCTCCTCCAGGCGGGCCGGCGGGTACGGGGCGTGGTAGCCGCCGACCCGCAGGACCGGCGCCTCCAGGTGGTAGAAGCAGCGCTCCGTGATGCGGGCGGCGATCTCCGCGCCCGAACCGAAGAACACCGGGGCCTCGTGGACCACCACCAGGCGGCGCGTCTTCTCCACCGAGGCCTGGATCGAGTCGAAGTCCAGCGGGGAGACCGAGCGCAGGTCCAGGACCTCCAGGGACCTGCCCTCCTCGGCGGCCGCGTCGGCGACCTCCTGGCACAGCTTCACCATCGGGCCGTAGGCGACCAGGGTGAGGTCGGTGCCCTCGCGGACGACCTCGGCCCGGTGCAGCGGGCCGGGGATCGCCTCGGTGTTGACCTCGGCCTTGTCCCAGTAGCGCCGCTTCGGCTCGAAGAAGATCACCGGGTCGTCGCTCTGGATGGCCTGCTGCATCATCCAGTACGCGTCGGAGGCGTTGGAGGGGCTGACCACCTTCAGGCCCGCCACGTGCGCGAACAGCGACTCCGGGGACTCCGAGTGGTGCTCGACCGCGCCGATGCCGCCGCCGTAGGGGATGCGGACGACGACCGGCATCTTGACCTTGCCCAGCGAGCGCGCGTGCATCTTCGCGAGCTGCGTGACGATCTGGTCGTAGGCCGGGAAGACGAAGCCGTCGAACTGGATCTCCACCACCGGGCGGTAGCCGCGCAGCGCGAGACCGATCGCCGTGCCGACGATGCCGGACTCGGCGAGGGGGGTGTCGATGACACGGCTCTCGCCGAAGTCCTTCTGCAGGCCGTCCGTCACCCGGAACACGCCGCCGAGCTTGCCGACGTCCTCGCCCATGATCAGGACCTTGGGGTCGGACTCCAGGGCACGGCGCAGCGACTCGTTGATCGCCTTGGCCAGGGCCATTTTCTCCGCAGCCATGTCAGACCCCCTCTCCCGCGGCGAAGCCGCTTTCGGACTCGTCCGCGAACGACGCCTGGTAGGCGGCGAACTGCGCTCGCTCCTCGTCGACGAGCGCGTGCCCGTCCGCGTACACGTTCTCGAAGATGGCGAAACGGTCCGGGTCGGGCATGGCGCGGACCGCTTCGCGCACTCGCCTGCCCAACGTCTCGCTCTCGGTCTCCAGTTCCGCGAAGAATCCCTCGTCCGCGTGGTTTGCGGCCTCCAGGTAGCGGCGAAGCCGCAGGATCGGGTCCTTCGCCTCCCAGGACTGCCGCTCCTCGTCGCCCCGGTAGCGGGTGGGGTCGTCGGAGGTGGTGTGCGCGCCCATGCGGTACGTGTACGCCTCGACCAGCGTCGGGCCCTCACCCGCCCGGGCGCGCTCCAGCGCCCACCGGGTGACCGCCAGGCACGCGAGGACGTCGTTGCCGTCGACGCGGACTCCGGGGAAGCCGTAGCCCTGCGCGCGCTGGTACAGCGGCACGCGGGTCTGCTTCTCGGTCGGCTCGGAGATCGCCCACTGGTTGTTCTGGCAGAAGAACACCACCGGGGCGTTGTAGACCGCGGAGAAGGTGAAGGACTCCGCGACGTCGCCCTGGCTGGAGGCGCCGTCGCCGAAGTACGCGATGACGGCCGAGTCCGCGCCGTCCTTGGCGACGCCCATCGCGTACCCGGTCGCGTGCAGCGTCTGGGAGCCGATGACGATCGTGTACAGGTGGAAGTTGTTGCTGTTCGGGTCCCAGCCGCCGTTGTTCACGCCGCGGAACATGCCGAGCAGGTTGGTCGGGTCGACCCCGCGGCACCAGGCGACGCCGTGCTCGCGGTAGGTCGGGAAGACGTAGTCGTCGTCGCGCAGCGCCCGGCCGGAGCCGATCTGGGCGGCCTCCTGTCCGAGCAGCGAGGCCCACAGGCCGAGCTCGCCCTGCCGCTGCAGTGCGGTGGCCTCGGCGTCGAAGCGGCGGGTGAGCACCATGTCGCGGTACAGGCCGCGCAGCTCCTCGGGGGTGACGCCGGCGACGTACTGGTCGTACTCGGCGTTCTCGACGCGCTCGCCCTCGGGCGTCAGCAGCTGTACGAGTCCGGGCTCGGTGCCCGGCGACTTCCGGCCGGTCGTTCGCTTGCCGGCCGTGCTTTTGGTACCGGCGCTGCGTCGCGGCTTGCGCGCGGCAGTGCTCTCCACGGTCACGTGTGCTCCTCCGTCGGTCCGGCTCCCGGGTTCGCCGGGTGCCTGGGTGTCCCCCCAGCTCCGTTCAGGAGCCCGGGGAAGCGGCTCGCCTGCCGTCCCACGGGCGCACAGGGTGGGTGGCTCGTTGGGGACAGGCGTGACAGGTGCCCCGGCGAGCGCCCTGCAAGAGGCACGTTACCCAGTGCCCCACACTTCTGTGAAACACCTCCTGACCTGCGATTTTGCTTGGATTTCCAAGTAAATCGCGTCAGCCGGGAACAGTCGCTGGTCACAGCCTTGCAGGGGGCCGGAACAACGGCACGTTATCCCGGTGACCCAGGTCACGGGAAGAGTCCACCGCTACGGAGGCGGTTCGTCACGCGGGCGCGGCGCGGTTCGTCAGGTGCGGGCGTCAGGACACGCATCGGGACGCGCGTCGGGAGGCGCGTCGGGAGGCGCGTCGGGAGCCGGGTCGGGAGGCGCGTCAGGTGCGCGACGCCACTTCGAGCACCCTTCGTGATCGAATGCGACAGGCTGTGACAACGCGCAGCTCACGGGCTCGGCCGGTGCCCTAGCATCGGGGCGTGCCGCGCTCCTCTGTACCACCCCAGGTGCCTCACGCGCCCCCGTTGGGCCCGTTGCTGCGCCAGTTCGCGGCCGGTTCGGCCCTCGCCTGCGAGCCCGTCGACCAAGGCCTGCTCAACCGCGGTTACCGCCTGCGCACCACCGTCGGCCGGTACTTCCTCAAGCACCACTTCGACCCCGAGACGGCCGACCCGGCCGCCATCGCCCGCCGGCACCGCGCCACCCAGCGCCTGGCCGACCTGGGCGTCCCGGTGGCGCCCGCGCTGGCCGGCCGTGACGGGCGCACGGTCGCCGTCGTCGGCGGGCACGCCTACGCCCTGCACCCGTGGATCGAGGGACGCCACCGGCACGGCGGGCAGCTCGGCACCGGGCAGTGCGGACGGCTGGGCGCGCTGCTGGGGCGGGTGCACGCCGGGCTGGAGCACGTGATGCCGGCGCACCGGCGGGCGCGCGCCGAGCCGGCCGAGAGCGCCGACCCCGCCGACACCTTCACCCTCATCGACGACCTGCTCGGCCGGGTGCGCCGCCACCACCCCGCCGACGCCTTCGACGAACTGGCCCGCCACCGTCTGCTGGAGCGGCGCGCGCTGCTGGAGCGGCACGCGGACCGGCGTCCGCCGCGCGGCGCCTCGGTGGGCTGGGTGCACGGCGACTTCCACCCGTTCAACCTGCTCTACCGGGGCGACGCGCCCGCCGCGATCGTCGACTGGGACCGGCTGGGCCTCCGGCCCCGCGCGGAGGAGGCCGTACGCGCCGCCGCGATCTTCTTCGTGCAGCCCGCCGGGACGCTCGACCTGCCGAAGGTGCGGGCCTACGCGCGCGCGTACCGGCGCGCGGCCGGCGCCACGCCGTCCCAGCTCGCCGCGGCCGTGCACCGCGTGTGGTGGGAGCGCCTGAACGACTTCTGGATGCTGCGCTGGCACTACGAACGCGGTGACACCCGCGCCGACCCCCAGTTCCCGGCGGCCTCCGCGCTGGCGGTGTGGTGGACGCGGGAGTACGACGCGGTGTGCGGAGCGTTCGCGGACTGAAACGGCTGACCGACACACGGCCGGGCGGGCACGCCCACGGGCGGCGTCACAAGCGGCACAACGGACCGCGTCACGGGCTCACGCGGGCACGCGCGCGGGGAAACCGTGGGACGGCTCCCCGCGCGCGTGAAGGCGATCCGCCGGCCCGGGTCAGCCCAGACCGTCGGTGATGCCGGCCGTCGGCTCCGTCGGCTGCGACGGCTGGGACGCCGTGTCGCTCGGCTGCTGCGTCGGCGCCTGGGACGTCGGCTCGCTCGTGGGCTCGTTCGTCGGCTGCTGGCTGTAGCTCGGCGACGGCGTGTACGAGGGCGAGTACGACGGCGTCCAGCTCGAGCCGGAGTTGTTGCCGGAGCTGTCGTCCGTGGCCGTGTCCGTCGCCTGGTCGCTCGCCTGGTCGCTCGGCGTCTCGCTGGCCGTGTCGTCCTTGGTGGACTTCGTCGCGGTCGGCGACTGGGTCGTGTCCGAGCCACCCCCGCCCGAGCCGGTGTTCTGCATCGCCAGCGCGACGCCCGCCGCGATGGCGATCACCGCGAGGACGGCGAGGATCCACAGCTTGCCGCGGCCGCTGCCCCGGTTGCCGTGCCCCTCGAAGCCGCCGTCGTCCCCGCCGCCGTACCCGGCGGGCAGGATCGGCTGCGGGATCTGGGTCGTGCCGGAGGCGTCGCCGGGGTGCGGCAGCACCTGGGTGCCGGCGAAACCGGCGGCCGGGGTGTGCCGGCCCTCGTGCATGGCGACCGGGCCGGTGTTCCAGGTGCCGGTGTGGCTGCCCTGGTCGTACAGCATCTGCAGCCCGTACTGGACGAGCCCGCGCATCTCCTCGGCCGTCTGGAAGCGGTCGTCCGGCTCCTTGGCCAGCGAGCGCATGACCAGGCCGTCGAGCTCCGGCGGCGAGGCGTCGGACACCTCCGACGGCGGCGTCGGGATGTCCTGGACGTGCTGGTAGACCACCGACAGCGGCGTCTCGCCCGTGAAGGGGGGCCGCAGCGCGAGGAGTTCGTAGAGCAGGCAGCCCGTCGCGTACAGGTCGGAGCGGTGGTCGACGGCCTTGCCGAGCGCCTGCTCCGGGGAGAGGTACTGCGGGGTGCCCATGACCATGCCGGTCTGCGTCATCGTCGTCGACGCGCCGTGCAGGGCGCGGGCGATGCCGAAGTCCATCACCTTCACGGCGCCGTTGTTGGTGATGATGACGTTGGCCGGCTTGATGTCGCGGTGCACGATGCCGTGCTGGTGCGAGTAGGCCAGCGCCTCCAGCACGCCGGAGACGATGATCAGGGCCTGCTCGGGTCCTGGCGCCTCGGCGTTGAGCAGCAGGTCGCGGATGGTGCGGCCCTCGACCAGCTCCATGACGATGTACGGCACGCTCTGGCCGCCCACGACGTCCTCGCCGGAGTCGTACACGGCGACGATGGCGTGGTGGTTGAGCCCGGCCACCGACTGGGCCTCGCGGGTGAAACGGGCCTTGGAGACCGGGTCCTCGGCGAGGTCGGCGCGCAGCAGCTTGACCGCGACGGTCCGCCCGAGGCGTACGTCCTCGGCGGCGAACACCTCTGCCATGCCGCCCCGGCCGAGTCTGCGGGTCAGCCGGTACCGGCCGTCCCCGACAAGCCCGCCGTTGCCCCACATCTCCGGCGCGTCCGACATACCGCCGCCAGTCGCCTCGGGGTCGGACGGGCCCTGGGCGCGCTGCTGCTGTGCCATCAGTCCTCGCCGTCGTTTCTGCCCGCGGTGCGCGCGGTGTTGTCACGGTCTCCGTCGGCCACGCTACAGCCTCCGCGCAACCCGCCGATCCGGGAAGGGTGGCGGAACCGGCAAGGGACGGACCGGCCATGAAACCGTCATCGTCCTCGGTCGTGCAAATCCCGTGTACCAGCCGTACAGCCTCTGTAACGCTCGCGCGACGCTTCATTCGCGTACGGTCACGGAACGGGCACCGAGCTTGACGTGTCACTGCCCTGGGGCAGACTTGGCCGGGAATGGCACTTTCGATCAATGATGGTCACTGCGCCTGAGGCCTAGTGGGGGACACGGAGACATGAGCCAGCAGGACGGCGCACACGGGCGGTATACGGGGCGGGCGCTCGCCGGTGGCCGGTATCAGCTGCGTGACTTGCTCGGTGAGGGCGGCATGGCCTCGGTGCACCTGGCGTACGACGCCGTGCTGGACCGGCAGGTCGCGATCAAGACCCTGCACACCGAACTGGGCCGGGAACAGGCCTTCCGCGAGCGTTTCCGCCGCGAGGCCCAGGCCGTGGCGAAGCTCACGCACACCAACATCGTCTCCGTCTTCGACACCGGCGAGGACGAGCTCGACGGCATGACGACGCCCTACATCGTCATGGAGTACATCGAGGGCCGCCCGCTCGGCTCGGTCCTCGACGAGGACGTACGGCAGTTCGGCGCGATGCCCGCCGACAAGGCGCTGAAGATCACCGCGGACGTGCTGGCGGCGCTGGAGATCAGCCACGAGATGGGGCTGGTCCACCGGGACATCAAGCCGGGCAACGTGATGATGACCAAGCGCGGCGTCGTGAAGGTGATGGACTTCGGCATCGCCCGCGCCATGCAGTCCGGCGTCACCTCGATGACGCAGACCGGCATGGTCGTCGGCACCCCGCAGTACCTCTCGCCCGAGCAGGCCCTCGGCCGTGCCGTGGACGCCCGCTCCGACCTGTACTCGGTCGGCATCATGCTGTTCCAGCTGGTCACCGGGCGGCTGCCGTTCGACGCCGACTCACCGCTGGCCATCGCGTACGCGCATGTGCAGGAGGAGCCGGTGGCTCCTTCGTCCGTCAACCGCTCGCTGCCGCCCGCGGTGGACGCGCTGGTCGCCCGCGCGCTGAAGAAGAACCCGAACGAGCGCTTCCCGAGCGCCGAGTCGATGCGCGACGAGTGCCTGCGGGTGGCCGCCTCCGTCCAGGGCGCCCCGCCGAGCATCGTCCCCGGCGCGCCCACTCCGAGCGGCGCAGGCGTCGGCTCCGCGGTGTTCCCGCCGGTCGACCAGTCGGCCCCGCCGACCGGGCCCGTGCAGACGCCGTACCAGCCGGCGCCGAACCCGTACAGCACGCCCACCCCCTCGCCGGCCTACGGCTACCCGCAGCAGGGCGGCTACCAGACGCCGGCGCCGTCCGGGTACGCGCCGCAGACCCAGCCCCAGTACCAGCAGGCGCCGCAGCACCAGCCGGCTCCGCAGCACCACACCCCCGCACCCGTGGGCGGCGGCAGGAGCAACAAGCCGGTGGTCGTCGGCTCGGTCATCGTCTCCCTGGTGGCCGTCGGCGGACTGCTCATCGCCCTGGCGACCCAGGGCGACGCCGGCGACAACAAGGGCAAGGACGGCGGCAGCAGCTCGAGTCCGACGGTGACGAGGGCGGCGGGCTACACCGGACCGGACACGTCGAAGACGATCGACTCCACCGAGTGCACCGAGCCGCAGGAGTCGTACAACGACCCCGACAAGATCGAGCTGCCCGACTTCCGGTTCAAGTACATCAAGTCGGTCAAGGAGTGCCTGCAGGCCGCGGGCTGGGCGCTGAAGATCAACGACGTCGACGAGAACACCTACGGCGAGGGCGCGGTCATGAAGCAGTTCCCCGCCGCCGGCACGGACGTCGACCCCACGGACATGCCGGAGATCCAGCTCGACGTCTCCACGGGCAACCCCCCGTCCTGAGCCGCCTCCCGCGTCCCGCCCGGGCGGACGTACGAAGGGCCCGGCAGCCGCACGGCCGCCGGGCCCATGTGTGTCGCCTGTCGGCCGGGTGATCTACAGGTACGGTCCTCCCGAGCGGCCACCGGCTCGCGGGTCGTCGCCGCCCATCTCGTGGGCCACGCCCGGCGGCAGCGCCCGCCGCATCTGCTCCAGCTGGGCCCGCGCCGCCATCTGCTGCGCGAACAGGGTGGTCTGGATGCCGTGGAAGAGGCCCTCCAGCCAGCCGACCAACTGGGCCTGCGCGATCCGCAGTTCCGCGTCGCTGGGGGTCTTCTCGTCCGTGAACGGCAGGGAGAGTCGCTCCAGTTCCTCCACGAGTTCCGGCGCCAGCCCGTCCTCCAGCTCCTTCACCGAGCTGGCGTGGATCTCCTTCAGCCGGACCCGGCTCGCCTCGTCCAGCGGTGCCGCGCGCACCTCCTCCAGCAGCTGCTTGATCATGCTGCCGATCCGCATCACCTTGGCCGGCTGCTCGACCTGCTCCGTCACCGGAGTCTCGCGGGAGTCCTCGTCTCCTCCGCCGCCGATCGCCATGCCGTCCTGGCCCACGACCAGGATCTGGGGATTCTCGGGCGACCTTTCGTTCCTCGGCATCTCCATGCCGCCATTGTCTCGCACCCCTGCATCTCATCACCGTGCCGCCCCCGCCGTGGGCCGATCGCCGTTTCACGGCGCGGAAGTCTGCGTCACTCTGCCGCCTCCGCCGCTCTGGTCAGCCGCAGCACCCGGGCCTCGCAGTGGTCGAGCCAGCGGACCTCGGCCTCCGCACCGCAGATGCGCTGTTCCAGCACCAGCAGCCGGGCGATCCGCTCCGGTCCGCCCGGCGCCCCGGACAGCACCTCGGCCCGCTGCCGCACGTGCTCGTGCAGCGCCTGGGTGACGTGCCGGCGCTGCGCCTCGACGACCTCCCGGACGTCGGCACAGGGCGCGCCGACCGCCAGGGCCAGCTTGACGGCCAGTTCGTCGCGCGGCGGACTCGCCGGCTCCACCGGCCGCGCGAACCAGGCCCGCAGCTCGGCGCGCCCCGCCTCGGTCAGCGCGTACAGCACGTGCCCCGCCTCGTCCACGCCCTCCCGCACGACCGTCCCGTCCCGCTCCAGCCGGGCCAGGGCGGTGCGCACCTGCCCGATGCCGAGCGGCCAGGCGCCGCCCGTGCGCGCCTCGAACTCGGTGCGCAGCCGTGAGCCGTGGCGGGGGCCGCGTTCCAGGAGCGCGAGCAGTCCGTGACGTATCGACATAACCGGATTGTGCAGCGCCCTCAGCACTTTGGCGGAAGCAGAAATGCCGGGACCGGGCACCAGGGTGAAGGTGGTGGCGTGACTCCATGGCTACGTGTGGTGCGGACGACGGGGCTGGCGGGCGCCGGCGTGCTCCTCCTGTGCGGGGGCACGCTGCCGGGCGAGAGCGTGCCGGCGGGCGAGAGCGTGCCGGCGGGCGAGAGCGTGCCGGCGGGCGAGGGCGTCTCGTCGTACGGGAGCGTCTCGCCGGGCGACGACGGGCGCGCGCCTGCCGTGGGGCCTTCCGTCGGCGCCTCCGCCGGTGCGGGGCCGGGGCGGCGGGAGCGGGCCGACCGGGCCGACAGGACCGACAGGGACGAGGCCTCGGCCACGGCGGCGGTGGGTGAGTCGTCCGAGGAGACGTCTCCGGCGTACGACAGCTCCTCGTCGCACGGTCACCGGCGCACGCCTGCCGCCCGCGCCTCCGCGTCCGCCCGGCCCGAGCGGTCGCGGGCCGGGAGCCGGGCGGGTGAGGGGCGCGAGCGGCCCGGGCGCCGGTGGTGGAACCAACGCGACGAGGGGGACGAGGAGGACGAGGAGGACCAGGACGCCGACCGGCAGGGGGATCACCCCGGGAAGGCTTACCCCGACCAGCAGGACAGCGCGGAGGAGCCGGACGCCTCCGCGTCGCCCCAGGACGTCACCCCGGGCGCTTCCGTGCCCGCGTCGCGGCCCACCCAGCAGGCCGCCTCGCACGCCGAGGCCCCCACCGAGCCCGTGCTGCGGATCCTGCCCCTGGGCAGCGGGCTGGTGCTGATCGGGACCGGCCTGGGTCTCGCCTTCGTCGGCCTGCGGCTGCGGCGCGGCTGATCCGGGGGCGGTCGGAGGCGGGTCCGAGGCGGGTCCAGGGCCCGTCCTGGCCTGTTCCGGCCCGTCCTGGCCTGTTCCGGGCCTTCCTGGCCTGTTCCGGGCCGTCCTGGGCTCCGGGCCGTCCGTGGTCCGGACCGGCCCGGCGCGGGGGCGGCGCGGGGGCGGCGCGGGGGCGGCGCGGGCACGGCGCGGGCACGGCGCCGGGGCGGCTACGGCACGACCAGCAGGACCTTGCCCACGTGCCCGCTCGCCTCCACCACCCGGTGGGCGGCGGCCGCGTCGTTCATCGGGATCTCGCGGTCGACGACCGGGCGGACGTGACCGCCGGCGATCAACGGCCAGACGTGCTCGCGCACGGCCGCGACGATGGCCGCCTTCTCGCCGAGCGGACGGGCGCGCAGCGAGGTGGCGCTGATCGCGGCCCGCTTGTTCAGCAGCGTGCCGATGTTCAGCTCTCCCTTGACGCCGCCCTGCATGCCGATGATCGCGAGCCGGCCGTTGACGGCGAGGGCCTGCACGTTGCGCTGCAGGTACTTGGCGCCCATGTTGTCGAGGATGACGTCGGCGCCCGCGCCGTCGGTGGCCTTCTTCACCTCGGCGACGAAGTCCTGCTCCCGGTAGTTGATCAGGATGTCCGCGCCGAGCCGGGCGCAGCGTTCCAGCTTCTCCGGGGTGCCCGCCGTGACGGCGACCTTGGCGCCGACGGCCTTGGCGAGCTGGATCGCCATCGTGCCGATGCCGCTGGAACCGCCGTGCACGAGCAGCGTCTCACCGGGCCGCAGGTGGGCGATCATGAAGACGTTGGACCAGACCGTGCAGACCACCTCGGGCAGCGCCGCGGCCTGCTTCAGGTCCAGGCCCTCCGGCACCGGCAGCAACTGGCCGGCCGGCACGACGACCTTCTCCGCGTAGCCGCCGCCCGAGAGCAGCGCGCACACCTCGTCGCCCTCGGCCCAGCCGGAGACGCCGGGCCCCACGGCGGCGATCCGTCCGGAGCACTCCAGGCCGGGGTAGGGGGAGGCACCGGGCGGCGGGTCGTAGAAGCCCTGCCGCTGCAGGATGTCGGCCCGGTTGACGGCGCCGGCCACCACCTCGACCAGCACCTCTCCCTCGCCGGGCACCGGATCGGGGACCTCGTCCCACACCAGCGCCTCGGGCCCACCAGGTTCGGGAATCGTGATCGCATGCATGAGCAGGACGCTACTCCCTCGCCCCGGTCACGACGCGGCCGTAGGACCGCCGGCGGTCAGGTCACTGCGGGGGCAGCCGGCGGACGTCCGGCGTGACGTGCGTACCCGGCGTGGCCCGCACGATGGTGATCAGCCGGTCCGTCAGCTCCAGTCCCCCGACGGCGGCGTCGTCGTAGCCGAGGACGCGGTGTCCGCGGACGACGCTCACCACCAGGTCGTCCAGCTCGCGCGGGCCCCTGCCCACCTCCGCCTTGGTGACCGGGCGTTCGACGATGTCGAGCCCGCTGCCCTGGTGGATCAGGTCCTCCATCACCATGCCGGCCGCGGGGCTGAGCACGGACAGGCCGAGCAGCCGGCCGGCCGCGCTGGCGCTGGTGATGACCGCGTCGGCGCCGGACTGCTTCAGCAGCGGCGCGTTCTCCTCCTCGCGCACCGCGGCGACGATCTTCGCTCCGCGGTTGAGCTGCCGCGCCGTCAGCGTCACGAGCACGGCCGTGTCGTCGCGCTGGGTGGCGACGATGACCTGCCGCGCCCGGTGCACCTCGGCGCGCTTGAGCACCTCGCTGCGCGTCCCGTCCCCGGTCACGCCGGCGTAGCCCTCGGCCGTCGCGGCGTCGATCACCTTGTTGCTGGGGTCGACCACGACGACCTGTTCCTTCTTCAGGCCCGTCGCGCAGACGGTCCGGATCGCCGAACGGCCCTTGGTGCCGAAGCCGACGACGACGGTGTGGTCGCGCAAGGTGGACCTCCAGCGGTTCAGACGCCATTCCTCACGGGTGCGTTCGGTGAGGACCTCGAGCGTGGTGCCGACCAGGATGATCAGGAACAGCACACGCAGCGGCGTGACGACGAAGATGTTGATGATCCGGGCGCCGTCACTGACCGGGGTGATGTCGCCGTATCCGGTGGTGGAGAGGGTGACGGTGGCGTAGTAGAAGGAGTCGAGCAGGCCGACGGATTCGTCGGCGTTGTCGTGGTAGCCGTCGTGGTCGGCGTAGACGATCAGCGCGGTCACGATCAGCACCAGCAGCGCCATCAGCAGCCGCTTGGTGACCTGACGCAGCGGGCGCTCCACCACTCGCCTCGGCAGATTCACCCGATGGGTCACGAGATGTTCGTCCGCCTGGCGGGCGATCGCGTCATGGCCCGGAAGTTTCACGTGAAACACACCCCGATTCCCGCGGACGCCCACGGCAGGTCCAACAGTTCCAGCTCCTGACCGGGACGGGCCCCGCCGGGAGGGACGACGGCGAGGGCGTCGGCCGCCGCGACGCCGCGCAGCATGGCCGGTCCGTTGTAGTGCAGCGGCACGGCACGATCGCCGCGCAGCGCGACGGGGACCAGCCGGGTGTCGTACGGGTGCCCGTGCGCCGCGTCCCGCAGCGGCAGCGTGTACGGCTCCGGGGCGGGGCGTGCGGCCAGGGCGCGCAGCAGGGGCTCGGCGAGCGTGAGCAGGCCGGAGACGGCCGCCAGGGGGTTGCCGGGCAGGCCCACGAGGTGCCGGCCGTCCGCGATGCGGGCCAGCAGCATGGGGTGGCCGGGGCGGACCTTGACGCCGTCCACCAGGAGTTCGGCCCCGATGCGCTGCAGGGTGGGGTGGACGTGGTCGACCGGGCCGGAGGCGGTGCCGCCGGTGGTGACGATCAGGTCGGCGTCGGAAGCCGTGATCGCCCGGTGCAGGGCCTTCGCGTCGTCGCCGAGGCGGCGGACGGCGGTGACCTCGGCGCCGAGCGCCCGCAGCCAGGGCGGGAGCATCGGGCCGAGGGCGTCCCGGATGAGGCCGTCGTGCGGCCGTCCCTCGGTGAGCAGTTCGTCGCCGAGGACCAGCACTTCGGCGCGGGGGCGGGGGACCACGGTGAGGGTGTCGTATCCGGCCGCCGCGGCGAGGCCGAGCACGGCCGGGGTCACCAGGGCGCCGACGGGCAGGAGCCGGTCGCCGCTGCGGCACTCCTGGCCGCGGGGGCGGATGTCCTGGCCGTGCTGGACCTCGCGGGTGGCGTGCAGGCGGCCCTTGTCGTCGCTGCGGCCGTGCTCGCTGCGCAGGACGGCGGTGGTCTCCAGGGGGATGCGGGCGCCGGTGGCGATGCGGACGGCCTCGCCGTCGGTGAGGGGTTCCGGCCGGGCGTGCCCGGCGAGCACGCCCTCGTCCCGCACGTCCCAGGGGCCGGGTCCCGAGACCGCCCAGCCGTCCATCGCCGAGGTGTCGAAGGACGGCAGGTCGGTGAGGGCATCCAGGGGGGTGGCCAGGGTGAGGCCCAGGGCGGCGTCGAGCGGGGCGGAGACGAGGGCGCGGCGGGCCGCCCGGGAGCCGGCGCGGGCGGCGGTCGCGCGGGCCTCCGGCCAGGGGGTGGCCCGGTGCCGGGCGTCGGCCGCGGCCGGGGCGCCGTGACGGCCGGCCTGGGCGGCGGGCGGGGACTCCCGGTGACCGCCGGGGGTGCCGGGGGCGCCGCCTTCGGGGTCTCTCACGAGCGCGAGCACCTCCTCGACGCCGAGGTCGTCGGCTTCCTCACCACTCCGCTGGGAACGCGCGGACCCGGCGGACCCGGCGGGCCGGGCGGACTCGGCGGACCGGGAGGGCTTCGCGGACCTGGCGGACCGGGCGGACCGGGCGGTCATCCGGCGTCCGGCCGGGTGTCGGGTGTGGCGTCGGGTGTGGCCTTGGGCGTGGCATCGGGGGCCACGTCCGGTTCACCGGCGGCGGCGTCCTCCTCGGCCCAGCGCAGGGCGAGGGCGGCGGCCTTCCGGGCGGCCTCCGCGACCGCCTCGGGTGCGCCCGCCCGTCGCCCGCCGTCGCCCTCGTCCGAAGCGCCCTCGGGTGCCTGCTCGTAGACGGCCCGCGCCGCCGCGTAACCGACGAGGAAGGTGGTCAGCGGCGCCGCCGGCCTGGCGACGCCGTGGGCGGCGTCACGGGCGAGGTCGAGCAGGACGCCGGTGTCGACGTCGAGGTCGATGCCGAGCTCGGTCTTGACTGCGGAGATCCATTCGTCCAACACGTGCTCATGCTCCCTGATGCGTGCCCGGGCGGTGGCGAGGTCTTCCCAGGTGTCGCAGTCGAACGACGCGACGGGGTCGGTGATGCGGGTGAGGTCGAGGGCGGCGGTCAGCCGGCGCAGCGGCAGCCCGCTGAGGCCGCCGTGCGCCCGGGTGAGTGCGGCCAGCTCGCGGTTCAGCGCCTTCCTGCGGTACGCGGCCACGAGGGGCTGGTCGCGGCCGTCCGCGTCGGTGAGCAGCACGCCGTCGGCGTGGTCCGCGCGCAGGGCGGCCAGCAGGCGTTCCACCGTCGCCGCCCGCAGGAAGGGCAGGTCGGCGGAGAGGACGACGACGTCCTCGGCCGTGATGTGGCGCAGCCCGGCACCGAGTGCGGCGAGCGGGCCCGCGCCGGGCGGGTCCTCGCGCGTCCACAGCACGGGCCGGGCGGTGGGGCGGGCGTCGGCGACGACCACGGTCGTGTGTGCCGTGGCGCAGGCGGCGAGCACGCGGTCGAGCAGCGCGCGCCCGCCGACGGGCAGGCCGGGCTTGTCCGCGCCGCCGAGCCGCCGGGCGGCCCCGCCCGCGAGCACGACGGCGTCGTACCCGGCGGCGTCCTGCCGGGCGGGTTCCTGCCCGGCAGGTTCTTGCCCGGCAGGTTCCTGCCCGGCAGGGGCCGCGGCGTCCCGCGGCTCGTTAGACGTCACCCCCCGAGTATGCGGGCCCCGGCGATCACGGGGAACGCGCGGGGGGTCCCGCGGTCACAGGGTGCGCAGCAGTACCGCCGGATGTTCGACGCAGTCGGCCACGTACCGCAGGAAACCGCCCGCGGTGCCGCCGTCGCAGACGCGGTGGTCGAAGGTGAGCGAGAGCTGGACGACCTGGCGCACCGCCAGCTCGCCCTCGTGCACCCACGGCTTGGGGACGATGCGGCCGACGCCCAGCATGGCGGCCTCGGGATGGTTGACGATCGGGGTCGAGCCGTCCACGCCGAACACTCCGTAGTTGTTCAGTGTGAAGGTGCCGCCGGTGAGTTCGGCGGGCGTGAGGGTGCCGGCCCGGGCCGCCTCGGTGAGCCGCGCGAACTCCGCGCTCAGCGACTCGGCGTCCCGCTCGTGCGCGCCGCGCACCACCGGTACGACCAGACCCCGCTCGGTCTGCGCGGCGAAGCCCAGGTGCACCTGGTCGAGCCGGACGATCTCCCTGGCCTCCATGTCCACGGTGGAGTTGAGCTCGGGATACCGGGCGAGGGCGGCGGTGCAGATGCGGGCCAGCAGGGCGATCAGGGAGATCTTCGGTCCGCCGGCGGCGTTCATCGCGCCGCGCGCGCGCATCAGCTCCGTCGCGTCGGCGTCCACCCAGCAGGTGGCGTCCGGAATCTCGCGCCGGCTGCGGGAGAGCTTGTCGGCGACGGCACCGCGGACGCCCTTGAGGGGGATGCGTGTCCCGGCGGAGGCCGCGGCCGGCGCCGGGGTGAGGGCCGACGCCGGGGCCGAGGACGTAGGGCTGTGCGCGCCGGCGGCGGCACGCAGGGCGTACTCGACGTCCGCGCGCAGGATCAGCCCGTCCGGCCCGGACCCGGTCAGCTCCCGCAGGTCCAGGCTGTTCTCCCGGGCGAGACGGCGCACGAGCGGCGAGATCACCGGCACCGGACCGTCGGCGGGGGAGCCGTCGGCGCCGTCGCGGCCGCCGTCGCCGGTGGCCGGCCGGCCGGCGCCGGGAGGCGGGGCCGTGCCGAGGCCGCCCGTACCTGCCGGGCCGCGCCCGGCCGAGGACGCGATCCGGTCGGCGGACGCGCCGGGCGCCGCGCCGGGCACGGGCTGCCGCGCCGGCGCCACGGACGCGTGGGAGGCCGCGGGCGCCTGCGGCCGGACCCGGCGCCGGCGGGCGGGCGCCTGCGAGGTGCCGTAGCCGACCAGTACGTTGCCCGAGCCCTCGCCGTGCTGCTCGCCCCCGGCGGGGGAGCCGGCGGCCGGCGCGCCCACCGCGACGGTCAGCAGGGGCGCCCCGACGGGAAGCTCCGTGCCCTCCTCGCCGAAGCGGGCGGTGACCACGCCGCCGTAGGGGCAGGGCACCTCGACCATCGCCTTGGCCGTCTCGACCTCGACGACCGGCTGGTCGATGGCGACGACGTCGCCGACCTGGACCAGCCAGCGCACGATCTGCGCCTCGGTGAGCCCCTCCCCGAGGTCGGGGAGCTTGAACTCCAGCACCTGTGCCATCAGCCCTCGGCCTCCCATTGCAGACGCCCCACGGCGTCCAGGATCCGGTCCACACCGGGCAGGTGGTGACGCTCCAGCATCGGCGGCGGGTAGGGGATGTCGAACCCGGCCACGCGCAGCACCGGCGCCTCCAGATGGTGGAAGCAGCGCTCCGTGACACGGGCCGCGATCTCCCCGCCCGGTCCGCCGAACCCGCCCGACTCGTGCACGACGACCGCTCGCCCGGTCCGCCGTACCGAGGCGGAGACCGTCTCGTCGTCGAACGGCACCAGAGAGCGCAGGTCGACGACTTCCAGGTCCCAGCCCTCGGCCCGGGCCGCCTCGGCGGCTTCGAGGCAGACGGGCACCGACGGCCCGTACGTGATGAGCGTGGCGCTCCGGCCGGAGCGCCGCACCACCGCGCGGCCGATCGGTTCAACGGCTGCCGGCTCCTCGGGGTTCCAGGAGTCCTTCGACCAGTACAGGCGCTTGGGTTCGAGGAAGACCACCGGATCGTCGGAGGCGATCGCGGCGCGCAGCATTCCGTAGGCGTCGGCGACGGTGGCGGGCGTGACGACATGGAGCCCCGGAGTCGCCATGTAGTACGCCTCGGAGGAGTCGCTGTGGTGCTCGACGCCGCCGATGCCGCCGCCGTAGGGGATGCGGATCGTGATCGGCAGCGGCATCGCCCCGCGGGTGCGGTTGCGCATGCGGGCCACGTGCGAGACCAGCTGCTCGAACGCCGGGTAGGCGAACGCGTCGAACTGCATCTCCACGACCGGGCGCAGCCCGTACATGGCCATGCCGACGGCCGTGCCGAGGATGCCCGCCTCGGCGAGCGGGGTGTCCGTGCAGCGGTGCTCGCCGAACTCCTTGGCCAGCCCGTCGGTGACCCGGAAGACGCCGCCGAGGGTGCCGACGTCCTCGCCCATCACGTGCACGCTCGGGTCGGCGGCCATGGCGTCGCGCAGCGCGCGCGTGAGGGCCTGCGCCATGGTGGCCGGCTTGAGGGCGACGGTGGTCATCGGTGGGTTCCCTCCTGCTCCGCCTCGAGTTCCGCCTGGAGCTGCGCGCGCTGTTCGCGCAGTTGCGGGGTGGGCTCGGCGTACACGTGGGCGAACAGGTCCACGGGGTCGAGCACCGGGTCCTGGTTCATGCGCTCGCGCAGGGCGGCCGCCATGGCCTCCGCGTCCTGCTTGGCGGCCCGGACGCCGTCCTCGTCGAGCAGGCCGCGCCCGGTCAGTTCGCGTTCCAGCAGGGCGATCGGATCGTGCTCGCGCCAGGTGTCGACCTCGGCGTCGCTGCGGTAGCGGGTGGCGTCGTCGGCGTTGGTGTGCGCGTCGACGCGGTAGGTGATCGCCTCGATGAGCGTGGGGCCGCCGCCCGCACGCGCGCGGCGTACCGCCTCGCCGAGCACCTGGTGCACGGCGAGGACGTCGTTGCCGTCGACCAGGCGGCCGGGCATGCCGTAGCCGACGGCCTTGTGGGCCAGCGACGGGGCCGCGGTCTGCTTGGCGAGCGGCACGGAGATGGCGAAGCCGTTGTTCTGGACCAGGAAGACGACCGGCGCCTGCCAGACGGCGGCGAAGTTCAGCGCCTCGTGGAAGTCGCCCTCGCTGGTGCCGCCGTCACCGACCATGGCGAGCGCGACCACGTCGTCGCCCTTGAGGCGGGCGGCGTGCGCGAGGCCGACGGCGTGCGGGAGCTGGGTGGCGAGCGGGGTGGACAGGGGGGCCACGCGGTGCTCGCGCGGGTCGTATCCGGTGTGCCAGTCGCCGCGCAGGAGGGTCAGGGCCGCGACCGGGTCCACGCCGCGGACGACGGCGGCGAGCGTGTCCCGGTAGCTGGGGAAGAGCCAGTCGCGGTCCTGGAGGGCGAGCGCGGCGGCGACCTCGCACGCCTCCTGACCGGTGGTGGAGGGGTAGACGGCGAGGCGGCCCTGCTTGGTGAGGGCGGTGGCCTGCGCGTTGTACCTGCGGCCGCGCACCAGCTCGGCGTACAGGCGGCGCAGCAGGGCCGGGTCGGCCTCGGCGGCTGCCTTCGTGCCGAGGACGCGGTACGGCTCCGCGTCCGGCAGCAGCGGCGCGGGGTCCGTGCGGGGCTGCCAGGCGGGCGGCGGGGACGGCCGGTAGGCACCCCGCTGCTCCATGACCGTCATGACGGAACCTCCTCGTGGGCGGTTTGCGGCACGGCACGTGTGTGACACGCCTCACCTACCGATTGTTCGGTCGTCGGCACAGTTTGGCTACAGGGCCCTCCAGGCTGTGGACAAACGGTTCTCCACAACCTGCAATGAACGCAGGACGTCCATGGCGGGAAGGCGGGGGGACATGACACCTGAACAAATGGCCGAAGCACCGGAGGCGGACGACGCTCTGCCGCCCGCGCGGCCCGCCGAGGGCGGCGCCCCGCCGCCCGCGAGACCCCTCGACGCCATCGATCTGGACATCCTGCAGATACTCCAGGCCGACGGCCGCGCCTCGATACGGTCGGTCGCCGAACGGGTCCACGTCTCGCGCGCCAACGCCTACGCCCGCATCAACCGCCTCCTCGAGGACGGCGTCATCCGCGGCTTCGGCGCCCGGGTCAACCACGAACGCGCAGGTCAGGGCACATCGGCCTACATCACCCTGAAAATCGTCCAGAACTCCTGGCGCACGGTGCGCGAACAGCTCAGGCAGCTGCCGGGGGCCTCGCACATCGCCCTGGTCGGGGGCGATTTCGACGTGCTGCTGCTGGTGCACACCTCCGACAACAAGGCGCTGCGCGAGCTGGTGCTCACCCGGCTGCAGGCCATGCCGGAGGTGCTCAGCACGCGCACGCTGCTGGTGTTCGAGGAGGAGGACCTCGAGCCGCAGGGCTGACTCAGCCGGCCCGGCGCAGCCCGCCGAAGACCAGCCGCACGACCGCGTCGGCCACGTCCCGCTCGTTCATGCCCCGGCCGTCCGGCCGGTACCACTCGACGATCGAGTTGATCATCCCGAAGACCAGCCGCGTGGCGAGCCGCACCTCGACATCGCCCCGTACGTCCCCGTCGGCGGCCGCCGCATTCAGCAGCTCGGCGACCCGGCGGTCGAACTCGCGGCGCCGCATCAGGGCCCACCGCTCGGTCTCGGTGTTGCCCCGCACGCGCAGCAGCAGCGTCACGTACGGCAGCTCGGCGATCAGCACCTCGACCATGCGCCGTACGACGTACTCCAGGCGGTCGGCGGCGCGCCCCTCGCACGCGTGCTCCTCGTCGAGGATGGCGAACAGGCCGTCCAGCGCCCGGCGCACGGCCCGGCGCAGCAACTCCTCCTTGCCGGTGACGTGGTGGTAGATCGACGACTTGGAGATGCCCGCCGCGCGGGACAGGTGCTCCATGGAGGTGCCGTCGTAGCCGCGTTCGTTGAAGACCTGGACGGCGACGGACAGCAGCGTCTCGGGGGTGTACGTGTCGCGCTTGGCGGTGGTCATGAGGTGCCGCCCTCCCGCTTGTCGTTGGCGAAGGCGTGCCGGTACAGCGCGAGCGAGGGCGCATAGCGGCCGCGTGGGTCACGGTCGTGCAGGTCGTCCAGGAGGGAGAAGGCCCACATCCGGCCGAGCTTGCGGCTCCACTCGAAGGGGCCGAGCGGGTAGTTGACGCCCAGCCGCATCGCGGTGTCGATGTCCTCCTCGGTGGCCACGCCCTTGGCGACGGCGTCGTGCGCGAGGTCGACGATCCGGGCGACCGTGCGGGCGACGATCATGCCGGGGACGTCGCCGATGACGCTGACGTCCTTGCCGAGCGCCTGGAACAGGCCGATGGCCTCGGAGAGGGTCCGCGGGGCGGTGTCCTGGGAGGCGGACACGGCGATGCGGGTGGCCCGGCGGTAGTCGAGGGCGAGGTCGAAGTAGACGACGTCGCGGAACTCCACGGACGTCTGTCCGTCGGCGAGCGCCAGCTGGCCGCCGCTCGGCAGCACCAGGCGGGTGCCGTGGTCGTCGTCCCCCTCGCGGACCTGGATGCCCGCCTCCCGGATCAGCGCGAGCAGCTCCCCGGCCGGCCCCAGGCCGCCCTCGGCGACGACGTAGGCGGGCGGCTGGTGCTTCTCCGCGGTGTGCGGCTCGGGACGGTCGGCGCCGTCGGCGTAGTCGTACCAGCCGCGGCCGCTCTTGCGGCCGAGACGGCCGGACTCGACCAGGCGCCGCTGGGCGAGGGAGGGCGCGAAGCGCACGTCCTGGAAGAAGGACTGCCACACGGAGTGCGTGACGGACTCGTTGACGTCCTGGCCGATCAGGTCGGTCAGCTCGAAGGCGCCCATCCGGAAGCCGCCGCACTCGCGCAGGACCGCGTCGATGGTGGCCGGGTCGGCGCCCTGGTCCTCGTACACCGCGAACGCCTCGGCGTAGAAGGGCCGGGCGATGCGGTTGACGATGAAACCGGGTGTGTCGGCGCAGGCCACCGGCGTCTTGCCCCAGGCGCGCGCCGTCTCGTACGCGCGCGTGGCCGAGGTGACGTCGGTGGCGAACCCGGAAACCACCTCGACCAGCGGCAGCAGCGGGGCCGGGTTGAAGAAGTGCAGGCCGACGAAGCGGCCGGGGTTCCGCAGGGCGCCGGCGATGGCCGTCACCGACAGGGAGGAGGTGTTGGTGGCGAGCAGGCAGTCCTCGCCGACGATGCCCTCCAGCTCCCGCAGCAGCTCCTGCTTGACGTCGAGCCGCTCCAGCACGGCCTCCACGACGAGGGCGCAGCCGGCGAGTCCGTCGAGGCTCTCGACGGAGCTGAGCCGGGCGCGGGCCGCGTCGCGGTCGGCGCCGGTGAGCCGGTCCTTCTCGACCAGCCGGTCGAGGCGGGCGCCGATCGTGTCGGCCGCTTCCCGGGCCCGCCCCGGTACGGCGTCGTACAACCGCACGGGGTGGCCGGCCACCAGCGCGACCTGGGCGATGCCCTGGCCCATGGTGCCGGTGCCGACGACGGCCACGGGGCTGCTGAGGTCGAGTGCTGTCATGTGCGCGATCCTCCCGCACGGGGTTTTCCACAGATGCGGCAGGCCCCCTTGTCCCGACCGATCGTTCGGTTACTCTAACTCTCGCGGCACCGTCCCGCCCATGTTTCTGCCCAGGTCATGAGCTCAACGGAGAGTTCACAAGACGAGGAGTTGGTCCCGCATGGCCGCCGAACTGACCGCGCACGAGCTGATCGCCAAGCACCGGCCCACCCTCGACCGGGCGCTGGACGCGATCCGCACGCGCGCGTACTGGTCCCCGCACCCCGAGCACCCCAAGGCCTACGGCGAGAACGGCAGCCTGGACATGGCGGCGGGCAAGGCCGCCTTCGACGCGCTGCTCGGCACCCGTCTCGACCTCGGCCAGCCCGGCACGGACGACTGGGTCGGCGGCGAGGTCTCGCCGTACGGCATCGAGCTGGGGGTCGAGTACCCGCACGCGGACCTCGACGTGCTGCTGCCCGCGATGCGGGCCGGCCAGCGGGCCTGGCGGGACGCGGGCGCGGAGATGCGAGCGGTGGTCTGCATGGAGATCCTGAAGCGGATCAGCGACCGGACGCACGAGTTCGCGCACGCGGTCATGCACACCTCCGGCCAGGCCTTCATGATGGCCTTCCAGGCGGGCGGCCCGCACGCCCAGGACCGCGGCCTGGAGGCGGTGGCGTACGCCTACGTGGAGCAGGTCCGCACCCCGGACACGGCGGAGTGGACCAAGCCCCAGGGCAAGCGCGACCCGCTCGCGCTGACCAAGCAGTTCGTCCCGGTGCCCCGGGGCACCGCCCTGGTCATCGGCTGCAACACCTTCCCCACGTGGAACGGCTATCCGGGCCTGTTCGCCTCCCTGGCCACCGGCAACGCGGTCGTGGTCAAGCCCCACCCGCGCGCGGTGCTGCCGCTCGCGCTCACCGTGCAGGTCGCCCGCCAGGTCCTCGCCGAGACCGGCTTCGACCCGAATCTGGTGGCGCTGGCCGCGGAACGGCCCGGCGAGGGCATCGCCAAGACGCTCGCCACCCGGCCGGAGATCAAGATCATCGACTACACGGGTTCCATCGGGTTCGGCGACTGGCTGGAGGCCAACGCCCGCCAGGCGCAGGTCTACACCGAGAAGGCCGGCGTCAACACGGTCGTCGTGGACTCCACCGGCGACTACAAGGGGATGCTCTCCAACCTGGCCTTCTCGCTCTCCCTGTACAGCGGCCAGATGTGCACCACCCCGCAGAACCTGCTGATCCCGCGCGACGGCATCCGCACCGACGAGGGCCCGAAGACCTTCGACGAGGTGGTCGCCGACCTGGCCCGCTCGGTCGACGGCCTGCTCGGCGACGACGCGCGCGCGAACGCCCTGCTCGGCGCCATCGTCAACCCCGACGTGAAGGCGCGCCTGGAGGCGGCCGCGGGCCTGGGCGAGGTCGCCCTGGCCTCACGGGAGGTGAGCAACCCGGAGTTCCCGGGCGCGGTCGTGCGGACGCCCGTGATCGTCACCCTGGACGGCGCCAAGCCGGACGCCCAGGCCGTCTGCATGAGCGAGTGCTTCGGCCCGGTCTCCTTCGCCGTCGCGGTCGACTCCACGGCCGACGCGGTGGAGCTGCTGCGGCGCACGATCCGCGAGAAGGGCGCGATGACGGTCGGCGCCTACACGACCGACGCCGAGGCCGAACAGGCGATCCAGGAGGTGTGCCTGGAGGAGGCGGCCCAGCTGTCCCTCAACCTCACCGGCGGGGTGTACGTCAACCAGACGGCCGCCTTCTCCGACTTCCACGGCTCGGGCGGCAACCCGGCGGCGAACGCGGCGCTCACCGACGGGGCGTTCGTCGCCAACCGCTTCCGGGTGGTGGAGGTGCGCCGGGAGGCGTAGGACAGCCTGGCGGGGCGGGTCACGCCGGGGCGCAAAAGACAGCCCCAGCCCGGCGGGTCACGCCGGGAGACGGAGGACAGCCCAGCCCGGCGGGTCACGCCGGGAGACGGAGGACAGCCGGCCGGAGGGTCATGCCGGCCGGCCGGCGCCCGCGCTCCAGTGGTACAGCGTCATGGCCACACTGGTGGCGAGGTTGTAGCTGGAGACCTGCGGGCGCATCGGCAGGGCGAGCAGGTGATCGGCACGCGCGCGCAGCTCCTGCGACAGGCCGCTGCGCTCCGAGCCGAAGGCGAGGACGGCGTCGTCCGGGAGCTTCACGCCCCGGACGTCCTCGCCCTCCGGGTCCAGCGCGAACACCGGTCCGCCTGACAGTTCGCCGACGGTCAGCCGCTCCACGGCGGTGGCGAAGTGCAGCCCGGCCCCGCCGCGCACCACCGTGGGATGCCAGGGGTCGAGCGTGCCGGTGGTGACGACACCGGTCGCCCCGAAGCCGGCGGCCAGCCGGATGACGGCGCCCGCGTTGCCGAGGTTGCGCGGATTGTCCAGGACGACGACCGGGGCGGTGCGCGGCGTGTGCGTCAGCCTCGCCAGGTTGGCCTCGCGGGACGGACGTACCGCCAGAGCGGCGACCCCGGTCGGATGCGGCCGGGGCACGAGACCGCGGTACGCCGCCTCGGGCACCTCCGCCACCAGCGCGGCCAGCGTGGACCGCACGTCGGGGGCGAGTTCGTCGGCCAGCGCCAGCACCGCCAGCCGGTCGACGGCGACCGCCACCGGCACCTCGGCCCCAAAACGCACGGCGTGCTTGAGGGCGTGGAAGCCGTCGAGCAGGACGCAGGCGTCGGCGAGCCGGTGCCAGGTGCGCACGGGGTCGGGGGCGGCTGGATCGGTCATGGCGTGAAGCCTACGTGCGGGCACGGCGGAACCGGCGCGGGCCCACGTGCGGGCACGGCGGGGGCCGACGCGGGCCCACGCGCGGGCCCGGCGGGGGACCGACGCGGGCCGACGGGTCAGGGCCGGTGCGCGGTCACGTCGTCGTCCACCCCGTGTGTGCGTGGCCGGGGGATGCCCTTGGCCGCTTCCCCTTCCGCCGGCACCGTCGGCCCCGCCTGCGGACGCCCGGAGCCGTCCACGGCCCCCGGCTCGGGCGGCGCCGTACGGACGTCCCGCCGGAGCACGCGTCCACGCGCGCGTGCCGCCCATCCGCCCAGCCTGCGCAGGAACGAGGTCGGCAGGAAGACGGAGTCCGCCGCGATCATCGCCAGCGAGAAGAACGGCAGCCCCAGCACCACGGCGATCACCGCGTGCTCGGTCATCATGCCCACCAGCAGGACGTTCTTGACCCGCCTGTTGAACAGGGTGAACGGGAAGGCGACCTGCGCGACGACCGTCCCGTACGTCACCAGCATCACCATCGTGCCGCCGGCCGACAGCGCGTCGGCGAGAGCGGGCCAGGGCGAGAAGTAGTCGAGGTGGAGCGGGTAGTAGACCGCGGTGCCGTCCTGCCAGCGCGATCCCTGGATCTTGTACCAGCCCGCCGTGGCGTAGATCAGACAGGCCTCGGCCATGATCACGAGCAGCGCGCCGTTGTGCACGATGTTGCCGACGACGTCCAGCAGGATCCGCGGCTGGTCGCTCCTCGCACGGCGCGCGACGACCCAGTAAAGGGCCGACGCCGGCCACATGGTCCACAGGATCACCGGCACCGTCGGATCGACGCCGTGGAACCGGCCGCCGGCGGTCACCGCGACCAGCACGAACCCGAGCACGCCCCACAGGACGGGGCCCGCCGGATCGGCGACCCGCTCCCCACGCGCGCGTGCCTCGCCCGCGAGCCGTGCCCGGCGGGCGTCCAGCGACCACACCCGGCCGCAGCGCGTGAAGACGAGGTAGACCGACATCAGGTGCAGGACGTTGTCGCCGCCGTCGCCCATGAAGACGCTGCGGTTCTGCAGCGACAGCACGCCGACCATGAACAGCACGGACATCGCGCGCGTGCGCCAGCCGAGCAGCAGCAGGAAGCTCGACAGCACGGCGACGGCGTAGACGATCTCGAACCAGACGGCACTGTCGGACCACATCAGCGCCGTGAAGGCGTGGTTGACCGAGATCAGCTGCTGGGCCAGGTCCCAGCTCCACGGCCCGTCGGGACCGTACAGCTCGCGGCGGTGGGGGAGCTCGCGCAGCAGGAACAGCAGCCAGGTCGTGCTGAAGCCGATGCGGATCACGGCGCTCTGGTACGGGCCGAGCGCGGACTCGGTGACGCGGGCGATGCCTGCGGACACCGACAGCGCGAAGCGGTTCACCCGGTGCCTCCCCCGGTGTCGGCGGACGAGAGGGACCACCACGGCAGCACGCGGTACAGCGGCCGGACGGCCACCTGCTCCCCGCTCCACTTCGGCGGCGGAACGTCCGTGGTACGGGAACGGACCTGGACACGCTGGACGACGCCGCCCTCGCCGGCCACGTCCTCCCGGTCCAGGCGCAGCGCCACGATGCGCCGCAGATACGTCTCGGACAGGGCCCCGCGCTGGCCGGTCGGGCGGTTCTGGCTGTCATGGGTGGCGACGAAGAAATCCCAGGCCCTGCGCAGCTCGTTCTGCTGGGTGTGGCTGGGCAGCGGGTTGCCGTCGATCGCGCGGCCGTCCTGCGCGGACAGGTCGTACCAGCCGGTGGTCCGCACGCTCCCGTCGCCCGTGCTGACGTCCGCGCGGACCTGCACGGCGATGTTCTGCTGCAGCGGGTTCGGCGCGAAGAGCTTCCAGTTCTGCTCGAACTCCGGGTAGACCCAGTCGTCGATCGCCTTCCCGTGCTGCTTGGTGAGCGTGTTCGAGGGCGCGACGTGCAGGAAGACCATGCCGAGATGCACGCAGACGGCGACCGCGACGACCGCGAGGGCCACGGCCGCGGCTATCTGACAGCGCAACCCGAGAGCGGCGACGCCGGTGCGGGGAGCGGCGGGGCCGGCCAGGGCGCTCGACGCGGAATCCTGCGGCTCGGCGGCTTGGCCGGGCTGGTCGGCCGGGTCGGGCTGGTCGGCCCGGTCGGGCTGGTCGGCCCGGTCGGCCCGGTCGGCCCGGTCGGCCCGGTCAGAATGGTCGGCCCGGTCAGGATGGTCGGCCCGGTCAGGATGGTCGGGCTGGTCGGCCCGGTCGGGCTCCGACGCGCCACTGGGCCCGTCCTGCTCCTCCGCACTTGACTCCGAGGCATCGCCACCACCGGCCTCAGAGGCAGCAGGCCCGTCGGACTCCGAGACACAGGGCGACCCATCGAGCCCGCCGGACGCGCCAGGCCCGGCGGGCCCGTCCAGCCCATCGGGCCCACCGGGCCCGTCTGGCTCGTCTGGCTCGTCGGGCCCGTGCCGGGCCTGGGAGCCTGCGTCGTACGCGTCCATTGCGCCCCGTCTTCCGATTGCCGTCGCCGTCCGGCCTCCGGCCGCACGGCGTTCCGCCGCCTGCGGCACCGGCTCCGCGGCACTCGCACGGAACGGTACTCAGGCCCGGGCACCCGGCACAGCCTTGACGGGAGATCTCCACGTGGCCATGGCCACACCGGCCCACCGGCGTCCCGCCCGACGGGCTCGGGGCGGAGCGGCGCGGTTGTCCACAGGATCCACAGGGTGCGCCACACGTTTTCCACAGTGGTTGACACCTCACGGCGGCCGACCCACCATGGAATCACACGGACCGAACGATCGGTCGGGAGTCAGTTCCGGCAGAGCCCAGGTCGAGGGGGACCTCAAATGGCGACAGCAGCCGCGCACCAGACGTACGGCACCGAGGAGAAGACCGCCGGCACCGATGCGTACGAGCGCGCCTTCGACGCCGCCGTGGCTGCCGACGAGCGCATCGAGCCGCGCGACTGGATGCCGGACGCCTATCGCACGACGCTCGTCCGCCAGATCGCCCAGCACGCCCACTCCGAGATCATCGGCATGCAGCCGGAGGCCAACTGGATCACCCGCGCGCCCTCGCTGCGCCGCAAGGCCATCCTGATGGCCAAGGTCCAGGACGAGGCGGGGCACGGGCTGTACCTCTACAGCGCCGCGGAGACGCTGGGCGCCAGCCGCGAAGAGCTGCTCGACAAGCTCCACTCCGGCCGCCAGAAATACTCCTCGATCTTCAACTACCCCACGCTGACCTGGGCGGACGTGGGCGCGATCGGCTGGCTGGTGGACGGCGCCGCGATCACCAACCAGGTGCCGCTGTGCCGCTGCTCCTACGGTCCGTACGCCCGCGCGATGGTCCGCGTCTGCAAGGAGGAGTCCTTCCACCAACGCCAGGGCTACGAGCTGCTGCTCGCCCTCAGCCGCGGCACCCCGGCGCAGCACGCGATGGCCCAGGACGCGGTGAACCGCTGGTGGTGGCCGTCGCTGATGATGTTCGGCCCGCCCGACGACGAGTCGGCGCACTCGGCGCAGTCGATGGCGTGGAAGATCAAGCGGCACTCGAACGACGAGCTGCGCCAGCGCTTCGTCGACATCTGCGTGCCCCAGGCCGAGTCCCTCGGCCTCACGCTTCCCGACCCGGACCTGAAGTGGAACGAGGAGCGGGGACACCACGACTTCGGCCCGATCGACTGGGCGGAGTTCCGGGAGGTCCTCAAGGGCAACGGCCCGTGCAACGAACAGCGGATGACCCAGCGCAGGCGGGCCCACGAGGAGGGCGCCTGGGTGAGGGAGGCGGCCGCGGCGTACGCGGCCAAGCACACCGGCGGCGACGGAGCGGAGCGAGCATGACGAACACCGACTGGCCCCTGTGGGAGGTCTTCGTGCGCTCGCGCCGCGGCCTCGCGCACACCCACGCCGGCAGCCTGCACGCCCCCGACGCGGAGCTCGCCCTGCGCAACGCCCGCGACCTGTACACCCGCCGCGGCGAGGGCGTCTCGATCTGGGTCGTCCCCTCGTCCGCGATCACGGCGTCCTCCCCCGACGAGAAGGACCCGTTCTTCGAACCGGCCGCCGACAAGCCGTACCGGCATCCGACGTTCTACGAGATCCCGGAGGGGGTGAAGCACCTGTGACGGCTCCGCAGACGACCCCGGCCCCCGCACCGGCGCAGGCCCCGGCCTCCACGCCGGCCCCGGTCCCCGCGACGGCCGCGCTCGCCCTCGGCGACGACGCGCTGGTGCTCTCCCACCGCCTGGGCGAGTGGGCGGGCCACGCCCCTGTGCTGGAAGAGGAGGTCGCACTCGCCAACATCGCCCTCGACCTGCTCGGCCAGGCCCGCGTGCTGCTGTCGATGGCCGGCGACGAGGACGAGCTGGCCTACCTGCGCGAGGAGCGCGCCTTCACCAACCTCCAGCTCGTCGAGCAGCCGAACGGCGACTTCGCCCACACCATCGCCCGCCAGCTGTACTTCTCCACCTACCAGCACCTGCTGTACGCCGAACTGGCCGGCGGGGGCGGCCCCTTCGCCGGCCTGGCCGCGAAGGCCGTCAAGGAGGTCGCCTACCACCGCGACCACGCCGAGCAGTGGACGCTGCGGCTCGGCGACGGCACCGAGGTCAGCCACGAGCGGATGCGGCGGGCGTGCGCGGCCCTGTGGCGGTTCACCGGCGAGATGTTCCAGCCGGTGGACGGGCTGGACGTCGACCGGGCGGGCATGGAGTCGGCCTGGCTGGAGTCGGTCGGGGACGTGCTGCGCCGGGCTACCCTGACGGTGCCCGAGGGACCGAGGTCCGGGGCGTGGACGGCCGGGGCGGGTCGCCAGGGCCTGCACACCGAGCCCTTCGGCCGGATGCTCGCCGAGATGCAGCACCTGCACCGCAGCCACCCGGGGGCGTCATGGTGACGGCCACCCCGCTGGAGGCGGAGCTGCTGGAGATCGCCGGGTCGGTGCCCGACCCCGAGCTGCCCGTGCTCACCCTCGGGGAGCTGGGCGTGGTGCGCGCGGTGCACGTGCGCGACGCGGACTCGGTCGACGTCGAGCTGACCCCCACGTACACCGGCTGCCCGGCCGTCGAGGCGATGTGCCTGGACATAGAACGGGCGCTGCACGCGCACGGCGTGCGCGAGGTGACCGTCCGCAAGGTGCTGCTTCCCGCCTGGTCGACGGACGACATCAGCGCCGAAGGGCGGCGCAAACTACGGGAGTTCGGCATCGCCCCGCCCCGCGCGCGGCGGGAGTCCGGCCCGGTGGCCGTCTCCCTCGGGGCGGTCCGGACCCGCGACGCGGGCGAGGAGCCCGTCCGCTGCCCGCACTGCGGCAGCGCCGACACCGAGCTGCTGAGCCGGTTCTCCTCCACCGCGTGCAAGGCTCTGCGGCGCTGCCTCGCCTGCCGTGAACCGTTCGACCACTTCAAGGAGTTGTGATGGCCCGCTTCCACGCGCTCCGGGTGGCGGCGGTCGACCGGCTCACCGACGACTCCGTGGCCCTCACCCTCGCCGTGCCCCCCGAGCTGAGGCAGGACTACCGGCACGCCCCCGGCCAGCACCTCGCCCTGCGGCGCACCGTCGACGGCCGGGAGATACGGCGCACGTACTCGATCTGCTCCCCCGCACCGGACGCCGAGGGTCCGCGGGAACTGCGGGTCGGGGTGCGCCTGGTGGAGGGCGGCGCGTTCTCGACCTACGCCCTGAAGGAGATCGGCGTCGGCGACGAGGTGGAGGTGATGACACCGGCGGGACGTTTCACCCTCCGGCCCGCTCCCGGCCGGTACGCGGCGATCGTCGGCGGCAGCGGCATCACCCCGGTGCTGTCGATCGTCTCGACGCTGCTCGAGCGCGAGCCGGCGGCCCGGTTCTGCCTGATACGCAGCGACCGTACGACGGCCTCCACGATGTTCCTGGACGAGGTCGCCGACCTGAAGGACCGGTACCCCGAGCGGTTGCAGCTGGTGACGGTGCTGTCCCGGGAGGAGCAGCAGGCCGGCCTGCCGTCCGGGCGGCTCGACCGGGAGCGGCTGACCTCCCTGCTGCCGGCGCTGCTGCCGGTGCCGGAGGTCGCCGGGTGGTTCCTGTGCGGGCCGTTCGGACTGGTACAGGGCGCCGAGCAGGCGCTGCGGGAGCTCGGCGTCCCCCGGGCCCGGATCCACGAGGAGATCTTCCACGTCGACCCGGTCGCCCCCGCGAGGCCCGTGCCCGCCCCCGCGCACAGCACGGTGACCGCCCGGCTCGACGGCCGCGGCGGGACCTGGCCCGTCGAGGACGGCGAGTCGCTGCTGGAGACCGTGCTGCGCAACCGGCCCGACGCGCCCTACGCCTGCAAGGGCGGTGTGTGCGGCACCTGCCGGGCCTTCCTGGTCTCGGGCGAGGTCCGCATGGACCGCAACTTCGCGCTGGAGACGGAGGAGACCGAGGCGGGATACGTGCTGGCCTGCCAGTCGCATCCGGTGACGGAGAAGGTGGAACTGGACTTCGACCGGTGAGAGCGACCGAGGGCGTCACCGTTCCCTTCTCCTAGAACCTGTTCTATGTTGACGGCCCGTCAGATCAGCTTCGGCTGAGCGGATCCGGCCGGAAGGACAGGACCGTGGACTTCACCTTCACCGAGGAGCAGCAGGCGGCGGCCGAGGCGGCACGCGGGGTGTTCGCCGGCGTCGCGCCCGACGCGGTGCCCAGCCCCTCACTCGTCACGGGCGCCGTCGCCGACGACTTCGACCGCGCGCTGTGGGCCAGGCTCGCCGAGGCCGACCTGCTGAGCCTGCTGCTCGACGCGGAGTACGGCGGCGCCGGTCTGGACGCCATCGCGCTGTGCCTGGTGCTGCGGGAGTCGGCGAAGGTGCTGGCGCGTGTCCCGTTGCTGGAGAGCAGCGCGGCCGCGGCAGCCCTCCAGGCCTACGGGAGCGAGGAGTTGAGGCCCGGCCTGCTCGCCCGGGCGGCCTGCGGCGAGGTCGTGCTGACCGTCGCCGCGAACGGCCGCACCGGCCACGACCCGGCCGAACTCGCCGTCACCGCACGGCGGGACGGCGACGCCTGGATCCTGGACGGAACCCAGACCGCGGTGCCGTGGGCCCACATCGCCGACCACATCGTCGTGCCCGCGCGTACGCCCGACGACCGGACCCTCCTCGCCGTACTGCCCCGCGCCCACGCGGGGATCACGATCGGCGAGCAGATCTCCACCACCGGCGAACGGCTCGGCGAACTGCGGCTGGACTCCGCGCGGATCGCGGCCCATGACGTCGTCGACGCCGACGGCGCGTGGGAATGGCTGCGCGAGCTGCTGGCCACCGGTACCTGCGCGCTGGCCCTCGGCCTGGGCGAACGGGTCCTCGCGATGACCGCCGAATACACCGGCGGGCGGGAGCAGTTCGGGCACCCGATCGCGACCTTCCAGGCCGTGGCGGTGCAGGCCGCCGACCGTTTCATCGACCTGCGCGCGATGGAGGTCACGCTGTGGCAGGCGGCCTGGCGGATCGCGTCGGGGGCGCCCGGCGCGCTGCCCGCCTCCGGCGACGTCGCCGTCGCCAAGATCTGGGCGTCGGACGGCGTACGGCGGATCGTGCAGACCGCGCAGCACCTGCACGGCGGCTTCGGGGCCGACGTCGACTACCCGCTGCACCGCTACCACGCCTGGGCCAAGCACCTGGAACTGTCGCTCGGCTCGGCGCCCGCACACGAGGAGGCCCTGGGAGACCTGCTGGCGGCCCACCCGCTCGGCTGACCGCCGCCGCCGTCCTAGGAGGACGAAGCCCGGCCCCGTCCTCCTGCTTACAGGACGAAGCCCGTCCCGCCCTCGTCGGTCACGACGGGCCGACCCGCGGCCGCCCACACCTGCATGCCGCCCTCGACGTTCACGGCGTCGACGCCCTGCTGGACCAGATACATCGCGACCTGGGCCGAACGGCCGCCGGAGCGGCAGATCACGTGGACGCGGCCGTCCCGCGGCGCGGCCTCAGTCAGCTCGCCGTAACGGGCCACGAACTCACTGATGGGGATGTGCAGCGCCCCTTGCGCGTGTCCCGCCTTCCACTCGTCGTCCTCGCGGACGTCCAGCAGGAAGTCGTCGTCCTTGAGGTCGCCGACCTCGATCGTGGGCACACCAGCTCCGAAATGCATGCTCCGACGCTACCCGACCGCCGACCGCCCGCGACCGCAGCCGCCCACCGCCGACTCGGCAGCGCCGCTACCCCGGCAGGGCCGCTACCCCGGCAGGGCCGCTACCCCGGCAGGGCCGCTAGGGCCCACTACCCCAGCAGCGCCGCCAGCTCGCGCTCCCGCTCGGCGACCTCGCCCAGGAGCTGCTCGGCGATCTCGTCCAGCAGACGGTCCGGGTCGTCCGGGGCCAGCCGGAGCATCGAGCCGATCGCGCCCTCCTCCAGGTCGCGGGCGATCAGGGTGAGCAGTTCCTTGCGCTGGGCGAGCCACTCCAGGCGGGCGTAGAGCTCCTCGCTGTGGCTCGGACCGCGCTCGGCCGGTGCCGGGCCCTTGGCCCACTCCTCGGCCAGTTCCCGCAGCAGGGCCTCGTCGCCGAGGGCGTAGGCGGCGTTGACGCGGGTGATGAACTCCTCGCGGCGCTGCCGCTCGCCGTCCTCCTGCGCCAGGTCCGGGTGGGCCTTGCGGGCCAGTTCGCGGTAGAGCTTGCGGGCCTCGTCGCTGGGCCGCACCCGCTGCGGCGGCCGCACCGGCTGGTCGGTGAGCATCGCCGCGGCCTCCGGGAACAGCCCCTCCCCGTCCATCCAGCCGTGGAACAGCTCCTCGACGCCGGGCATCGGCATCACCCGGGCACGCGCCTCGTCCGCCTTGCGCCGGTCCTCCGGGTCGCCGGTGCGGGCGGCCCTGGCCTCGAGGATCTGGGCGTCCAGTTCGTCGAGACGGGCGTACATCGGGCCGAGCTTCTGGTGGTGCAGCCGGGAGAAGTTCTCGACCTCGATGCGGAAGGTCTCCACCGCGATCTCGTACTCGATCAACGCCTGCTCGGCGGCCCGTACGGCACGCTCCAGCCGTTCCTCGGGCCGCGCCGCACCGCTCTCACCGGTCACCTGGGCCTCATCGGCCTCACCGGTCACCTCGGCCTCACCGGCGCCACCACCATCAGCTTCCGAGCTCGTCACCCGACCAGCCTAGGCCACGCGGGCAGACGCCCCGCGCGGCCCACTGCCGCCGCCTCACAGTCCCCTCACACCGCCGCCTCACACCCCCGTCTCGGCCGCCACCCGCCCGTTGCGCACCGCGGCGAGCAGGTCGGCGTGGTCGGCCTCCGTGCGGTCGGCGTAGGCGACGGCGAACGCGGCGACGGCGTCGTCCAGTTCCTCGTTCTTGCCGCAGTACCCGGCGATCAGGCGCGGGTCTGCGCTGTGGGAGTGGGCGCGGGCCAGCAGGGCGCCGGTCATGCGGCCGTAGTCGTCCACCTGGTCGGCGGCCAGCGCGGCCGGATCGACGCTGCCCTTGCGGTTGCGGAACTGCCGCACCTGGAAGGGACGGCCGTCCACCGACGTCCAGCCCAGCAGGATGTCGCTGACGACCTGCATGCGCTTCTGCCCGAGGACGACCCGGCGCCCCTCGTGTTCGACGGGCGGCACGTCGAAGCCGGCGGCCGCCAGGTGCGGCACCAGCGCGGAGGGGCGGGCCTCCTTCACCTGCAGGACGAGCGGCGCGCCGCGGTGGTCCAGGAGCAGCACGACGTACGACCGGGTGCCGACGCTGCCCGTGCCGACGACGCGGAACGCCACGTCGTGGACCGTGTGCCGGGCCAGCAGCGGGAGGCGGTCCTCGGAGAGCGTGGTCAGGTAGTGCTCCAGGGACGACGCCACCGTCGCGGCTTCCGCGTCCGGCACGCGGCGCAGCACCGGCGGCGCGTCGACGAAGCGGCGGCCGCCGTCCGCGGTCGGCTCGGTCGACTTCGCCGCGAACCGCCCGCTGGTGTTGGCCCGTGCCTTCTCCGAGACCCGCTCCAGCGTGCCGAGCAGGTCGTGGGCGTCGGTGTGGGAGACGAGTTCCTCGTCCGCGATGGCGTTCCACGCGTCCAGGACGGAGAGCTTGGCCAGCAGCCGCATGGTGCGCCGGTAGGCGCCGACCGCGTCATGCGCCGCCTGACGGCAGGTGTCCTCGTCCGCGCCTGCTTCCCGGCCGGCGAGCACCAGCGAGGCGGCGAGCCGCTTGAGGTCCCACTCCCAGGGACCGTCCACCGTCTCGTCGAAGTCGTTGAGGTCGATGACCAGGCCGCCGCGCGCGTCGCCGTACAGGCCGAAGTTCGCCGCGTGCGCGTCGCCGCAGATCTGCGCGCGGATCCCGGTCATGGGCGTGCGGGCCAGGTCGTGGGCCATGAGACCGGCCGAACCGCGCAGGAAGGCGAAGGGCGTGGCCACCATCCGCCCCACCCGTATCGGGGTCAGCTCGGGGAGCCGGCCGCGGTTGGACTCCTCCACCGCCGCGACCGCGCCGGGCCGGGAGGCGTCCACGTCGAGGGCGGCGTGGGCGCTGCGCGGGACGCGCCGGCGCAGCTCCTTGCCCTCGTCCTTCGGCGACCCTCCGACGGGCCACCGGGCGAACCCGGGCACCGGCGTCAGCCGCCGCGCCACCGCCTGCCCACCCGCTCCGACCGCTCCCGCCGCTGCCCCTGCCGACGCCACCACCGGCTCCGTGGCCGCCGATTCCGCAGCCACCGACTCCGTGGCCGTCCCCGCAGTCCCCGCAGTCCCCGCAGTCTCCGCAGTCTCCGCAGCACCAGTACCGCTACCGGTCATGTCGACCGCCTCCCCCGAAATGCGCGCACCCGCGCCCGTACGAACATCAACTCGTGCAGACCGTACAGCCGGCGGCCCGGACGCGTCAGACCCTGTGGACAACCCAGCCGCTGTGGACAACCGAGCCGCTGCGGGACAACCGAACCGCTGTGGAAAACCCCGCCGACCGGGCCGTGCGGCAGGACACACGCCGACCCCGGCCCGTTTCATGGCGATTTACGGCTATCGGCCGCCCTGTCGCCTATTTACGGGCAGCAGCGGGTACGTCTGCGATGATGCGTCGTGCCGGTTCGGGCGTGAGGGGAGGCTTTCCAGGACGTGTCCGCACAGAGCCGCCAGTCTCGGGTGCTGTCCGTGCTGCCCTTCGCGGTCATGGGCGCGGTCGCCGTGGCGGACGTCGTGGCCGGTCCGTCACTGGGTTTCCTGCCGCTGGTGGCGGTGGGGCCCGCCCTCGCTCCGCTCGTGGGCGGCTGGAAGCGCACCGCCTGCGTCGGCGGACTGTCCCTGCTGCTCTGCTTCGCCCTGGCCTGGTACGACGATCTGACCACCGTGCCGCGCGGAGCCGTGGCCCTCGCATCGGTCCTCGGGGTCACCGTCGCCGGACTGGTGGCCGTGTCCATGCGCCGCAAGCAGGAGGCAGAGCTCGAAAGCGTACGGTCGATCGCCGAGGCCGCGCAGCGGGTCCTGCTCAAACCCGTGCCGAAGCACGCCGGCCCGCTGCGGGCGGCCGTCTCCTACACGTCCGCCGTGGCCGAGGCCCGCATCGGCGGAGATCTGTACGAGGTCGTCGCCGCGCCGCAGGGCGTGCGGGTGATCGTCGGGGACGTCCAGGGCAAGGGGCTGGAGGCGGTGGAGACGGCGGCGCTGGTCCTCGGAGCGTTCCGCGAGGCGGCTCTGGACGAGGCGGACCTGGTGGACGTCGGCAGCAGACTGGCCCGCTCCGTCGACCGGCAACTGGACGGCGAGCGGTTCGTCACCGCCATCCTCGCCGAGGTGAACGCCCAGCAGGTGACCTTCCTCAACTTCGGCCATCCCGCCCCGATGCTGGTCCGCGACGACGGCAGGGTCGAGCTGCCCGAACCGGACTCCTACGCACTGCCGCTCGGCCTGGACACACACGGCACCGCCGGACCTGAGCCGTACCGGGCGGACTTCCGCCCGGGCGACCAACTGCTGCTGTACACCGACGGCATCATCGAGGCCCGCGACCGCGGCGGCCGTTTCTACCCGCTCGCCGAACGCGCCCAACTGCTCAAGGAGCAGGATCCCGAGAAGGCCCTGGAGACCCTCCGCCAGGACGTGCTCCAGCACATCGACGGCCCGATCCAGGACGACGCCGCCATGCTGCTGCTGCGCTACCGGTGACTCAAAAGCAATGCCCACAGCCATAATTGACCCACTGGGGGCGTCCCATGGCGGCCCGTGACGACAGGAGGGGCGGTTTCCGGTGAGCAGTGGCAGCAAGGGAGTGAAAAAGGTCGAGGTGCGGCTCAAGTGGGACCCCAGTCCCCTGGGTCAGCCGCCTCATCACCTCGACATCGTCGCCACGACCTACTCGGCGGACGCCCCCTACGGGCGGCCGGTGTACGTAGTGCACTACGACAGCCGCTCACCGGACGGCACCATCAACATGAGCCGGCACAGCCAGACCGGCCAGGGCTTCGGCTACGTCGAGGCGATGACCCTCGAACTCGACCGGCTCGCACCCTCCTTCGCACGGGTCGTCATGGGGGTCGTGATCCACCAGAACAGCGGCCCCAAGACCTTCGGCGACATCTCGGACACCGGAGTCCTGGTCGTGGAGGGGTACACGGAGCTGCTGAAGGACGACTTCGGGCAGATCGCCGGATCCACCGCCGGCACCGTCGCCGAGTTCCGCAGAGACGACTCGGGGACGTGGGAGTTCCACGACATGATCCGGGGGTTCGACAGCGACGCGGTGACCTTCGCCCAGGAGATGGGCGCTGCTCCACAGCCCTGACCGGACCTCCAGCGGACGAGGGGAGCCCGCCATGCGCGCACGTGACCTGGCGGTCGAGTACAAAACGGTGGGCGTCGACAGCGACGCCGAGGACGCGGCCCGGCTGATGGCCGAGCACAGGCTGCCGGGGCTGCTCGTGGTGGACGAGCTGGGCGAACCGAAGGCGATCCTTCCCGCCTCCCAGATGGTCAAGGCGCTCGTGCCCGCCTACGTCGTCGAGGACCCGACGCTCGCCGCCGTGGTCGACGAGAAGCACGCCGACAGGCTCTGCCGGGCCCTGACGGGCCGGACCGTCGGAGACTGTCTGCCGCAGGAGGCGGACCCGCCGCCGATCGCCGCCCCGGACGACACCGCGCTGGAGGTGGCCGCGCTGATGGCGCGGGTGCGCAGCCCGCTGGTGGCCGTGGCGGAACGGGCGAAGGGCGAGCGCGGGAAAACCGGCACGCGTCTGCTGGGTGTGATCACCGCCTCGCACCTGCTGCACGAGCTGCTCGGGGCCGCCGGCACGCCGGACCCCTCCTGACCCGCGAGCGGCGTCAGCCGAGCGCGAAGTAGCGCAGCCACACGTACGCGAGCGCGAGAGCCACGGTCACGCCGGTGACGACCAAGCCGTACTTGGTGAACTGCCAGAAGGAGATCGGCTGCCGGTTGCGTTCGGCGATGCCGAGCACGACGACGTTGGCGGAGGCGCCGATGGCCGTCGCGTTGCCTCCCAGGTCGGCGCCGAGGGCCAGCGCCCACCACATGACGTGGTCCGCGCCGCCGCCCATGTTCCGGACCAGATCGCTGGTGATGGGCGCCATCGTGGCGACGTAGGGGATGTTGTCGACGACGCCGGACAGGACCGCGGAGGCACCGAGCATGGTCATCGAGCCGGCGAGCTCGTTGTCGCCGATCGTGTCGGCCAGGGTCTTGGAGATCTCGCCGATCACACCGGTCTCGATCAGACCGCCGATCATGATGAAGAGCCCGGCGAAGAAGGCCAGGGTGGGCCACTCCACCTCGTCGAGGACCTCGCGGGTCTCCGCCGTGGAGACGGCGATGAGCAGTCCGGCGCCGAGCAGGGCGACGACACTGGGCGCGTAGTGCAGCACCGGGTGCAGGACGAAGCCGGCGACCACGAGCGCCAGCACCGCCAGGCCCTGCACGAGCAGCCGGGGATCCTCGATGGCCTCGCGCTCCTCCAGCTCCATGATCTCGGCGGCCCGGTCCCCGTCGTAGCGGAACGTCTCGCGGAACATCACCCGGCACACCACGAGCAGGGCGATCAGCAGGACGGCCACGATCGGGGCCAGGTGGACCAGGAAGTCGTTGAAGGCCAGTCCGGCCCTGCTGGCGATGATGATGTTGGGCGGGTCACCGACCAGGGTCGCGGTCCCCCCGATGTTCGCCGCCATGACCTCGGCGATCAGGAACGGCGCCGCCGGCAGCGCGAGGCGCTCGCACACGAGCAGCGTCACCGGCGCGATCAGCAGCACCGTGGTGACGTTGTCCAGCAGGGCCGACGCCAGCGCCGTCATCACGACCAGCATGGCCATCACCCGGAAGGGCTTCGCCCGGGCCCGCTTCACCGACCAGATCGCCAGGTACTCGAAGACCCCGGTCTTCTTCAGCACGCCGACGATCATCATCATGCCCATGAGCAGAAAGACGACGTTCCAGTCGACGCCGCTGTGCTCGGAGAAGAAGGCCGACCTGTCGTCGGTCGCCCGGACCGCCAGCATCAGGCCGGCCCCGCCGAGGGCGACGGCGACGCGGTGGATCTTCTCGCTGATGATCAGGGCGTACGCGCCGACGAAGACGACGACCGCCGCCCAGCTCTGCCAGTCGTTCACGCACGGGCCCCCGGCGTGGTCGGGGGCGGGCGGCGCGGGCAGCCGTCCGCGCACACCGCAGGCAGCGCGGCACCGGACACCACCACGAGCACCATGGCCGTCACCCCGATCGGAAGAGAGATCGCTCTCCTGCTCGCCGACCAGGCTTCCCGGCACACCGTGGGGAACCTTACATGTCCTCGACCCGGCTCCGGCAGATCACCGACCGGTACCGCGACGACACGAAGGCGGCCGGATCCGCCGGGAGGACAGCCGGATCCACCGGACCGGAAGCCGAACTTCGGTGTGTAAGCATCATCACACCGCACCGGAACCGCCGGGCCGAGGACACAGCGAAGCGGTCCCACCGTGATCACGGTGGGACCGCTTCGCTTCTGTGCGCGAGGGGGGAGTTGAACCCCCACGCCCTTGCGGGCACTGGAACCTGAATCCAGCGCGTCTGCCTATTCCGCCACCCGCGCATTGGGTGTTGTCCTCGGGCTCCGGGCCTTTCGGTCCGGCGCCTTCCGACACGCAGAACATTAGCACGCTGGGCGGGGTGGGTTCACATCACTTGTGCCGGGGCGGCCCCCGACCAGCGCAGTCGTGCGTCCGCCGGGCCGTTTCCCGCTGCCCCGCTCCCCGCCGGGGTGTCTCAGGGCGTACCGGATCGCGTATCAACCTCGTACCGGTCCGGCTCCTCTTCCCCGGCGCCGGGACAGGTGCACAGCCGGGTGCGGGACACTGGTCTGCAGCCGCCTCTACGATCCTGGGCAGAAGGAGTTCACGGGAGGAGTTCGAACGACTGCTCCGCAGGGAACTTCGTCAGGCGTCGACACCCGTCGACGGGGTCGACAGGGGGAACCGGCCGATTCACCGGCGCGTGGATACGATCAGTAAGCAGTACCAGGTAAGGCAGTGCCCGCAGGGCGGGACGACGGACGGCAGCAGCTACGGAGGAGGTGCCCCATGGGAGTCCTGAAGAAGTTCGAGCAGCGTCTCGAAGGTCTGGTCAACGGCACCTTCGCAAAGGTGTTCAAGTCCGAGGTCCAGCCCGTGGAGATCGCGGGAGCGCTCCAGCGCGAGTGCGACAACAACGCGACCATCTGGAACCGCGACCGCACCGTCGTGCCCAACGACTTCATCGTGGAACTGAGCACGCCGGACTTCGAGCGGCTCAGCCCCTACTCCGGCCAGCTCGGCGACGAACTCGCCGGCATGGTGCGCGACTACGCCAAGCAGCAGCGCTACACCTTCATGGGCCCCATCAAGGTCCACCTGGAGAAGGCGGACGACCTCGACACCGGCCTGTACCGGGTGCGCAGCCGTACGCTCGCCTCCTCCACCAACCAGCAGTCCGCCGCGCCCGCCGCCCCGGCCGCGCCCCGGCACGGCGGCTACGGCTACCCGCCGCCCGTAGCCCCCGCGGGCGCCCCGCCCATGCCGGCCGCGCCGCCGCCCGGCGGACGCCCCGGCGGCTACGGCTACCCGCAGCCCGCGGGCGCCCAGCGTCCCCCGGCCGCCGCGCCGACGGCCGGCGGACGCACCCGCTACTGGATCGAGATCAACGGCGTGCGCCATCAGATCTCCCGCCCGACGCTGGTGCTGGGCCGCAGCACCGACGCCGACGTGCGGATCGACGACCCCGGCGTCTCGCGCCGGCACTGTGAGATCCGGACCGGAATGCCCTCGACGATCCAGGATCTCGGGTCCACCAACGGCATCGTGGTGGACGGGCAGCACACCACCCGCGCTACGCTCCGCGACGGCTCGCGGATCGTCGTGGGCAGCACCACCGTTATCTATAGGCAAGCCGAAGGGTGAAGCGGGGGCAATGTCAGAGCTGACCCTCACGGTCATGCGGCTGGGTTTCCTGGCCGTACTGTGGCTGTTCGTGATCGTGGCCGTGCAGGTCATCCGCAGCGACCTGTTCGGTACGCGCGTCACCCAGCGCGGCTCCCGGCGGGAGGCCGCGCGGCCGCAGCAGGCAGCCCGCCAGCAGGCCGCGCCTCCGCCGCAGCGCCAGCAGTCGGGCGGGCGCCAGCGCCGTAACGCCCCCACCAAGCTGGTGGTGACCGAAGGCACACTCACCGGCACCACCGTCGCGCTGCAGGGCCAGACCATCACGCTGGGCCGGGCGCACGACAGCACGATCGTGCTGGACGACGACTACGCCTCCAGCCGCCATGCCAGGATCTACCCGGACCGCGACGGCCAGTGGATCGTCGAGGACCTGGGCTCCACCAACGGCACGTACCTCGACCGGAGCCGGCTGACGACCCCCACGCCGATCCCGCTGGGCGCGCCGATCCGCATCGGCAAGACCGTCATCGAGCTGCGGAAGTAGTGCTACGTCATGAATGAGCGCGAGCGGAGCGAGCACGCAGCGGCGGCCGTCACCCAGGGCCCCGGCGCGCTCCCGACCGGAGGGTGGGCACCGTGCGGATGTACCCGGAGCCGACGGGCGAGGTGCGCATGAGTCTGTCACTGCGCTTCGCCGCCGGATCGCACAAAGGCATGATCCGGGAGGGCAACGAGGACTCCGGATACGCCGGCCCGCGGCTGCTCGCGATCGCCGACGGCATGGGCGGCGCCGCCGCGGGCGAGGTCGCCTCCTCGGAGGCCATCTCCACCATCGTCGCCCTCGACGACGACGTGCCCGGATCCGACATCCTCACCTCCCTCGGCGCCGCCGTGCAGCGCGCCAACGACCAGCTGCGCGCCATGGTCGAGGAGGACCCCCAGCTCGAGGGCATGGGCACCACGCTGACCGCCCTGCTGTGGACCGGCCAGCGCCTCGGTCTCGTGCACGTCGGCGACTCCCGCGCCTACCTGCTGCGCGACGGCGTCCTCACCCAGATCACCCAGGACCACACCTGGGTGCAGCGCCTGGTCGACGAGGGCCGCATCACCGAGGAAGAGGCCACCACCCACCCGCAGCGCTCCCTGCTCATGCGGGCGCTGGGCAGCGGCGAGCACGTCGAGCCGGACCTGTCCATCCGCGAGGTGCGGGCCGGCGACCGCTATCTGATCTGCTCCGACGGCCTCTCCGGCGTCGTCTCCCACCAGACCCTCGAGGACACCCTCGCCAGCTACCAGGGGCCCCAGGAGACCGTCCAGGAGCTCATCCAGCTCGCGCTGCGCGGCGGCGGCCCCGACAACATCACCGTCATCGTCGCCGACGTCCTCGACCTCGACACCGGGGACACCCTCGCCGGGCAGCTGTCCGACACGCCTGTCGTGGTGGGCGCCGTCGCCGAGAACCAGAACCAGCTGCACGACAACAACATCATGCAGACCCCGGCCGGCCGCGCCTCCGGCCTCGGCCGGCAGGGCCACGGGCATGGCGGCGGCGGCGAGTTCGGCCCGCCCGGCTCCGGCGACACCACCGGCTTCGTCCCGACGGGCGGCTTCGGCGACTACACCGACGACGACTTCGTCAAGCCGCGCAAGAACCGCAGATGGCTGAAGAGGTCCTTCTACAGCGTGGTCACACTCGCCGTCATCGGCGGTGGCCTGTACGGCGGTTACCGCTGGACGCAGACGCAGTACTACGTCGGCGCCAACGGCGAGCACGTCGCGCTGTACCGCGGCATCAGCCAGGACCTGGCCTGGGTGTCGCTGTCGAAGGTGGAGAAGGACCACCCCGAGATCGAACTCAAGTACCTGCCGGTGTACCAGCAGAAGCAGGTCAAGGCCACGATCGCCGAGGGCGGCCTGAAGGACGCCACCTCGAAGGTCGACGAACTCGCCCTGCAGGCCTCCGCGTGCAAGAAGCAGGCCCAGCGGGAGGCGGCCGACAGCGAGAACAACGCCAAGACCGGCGAGGGCCAGGCCGGCGGCACCACGGGAACCACCACCACCTCCCTCGCGTCCAAGGCGTCGCCGAGCCCGTCGGCCACCAAGTCCCCGAACCCGTCCGCGTCCCCGACCGCCACTCCCAGCCCCGGCCCGACCCTCTCGGAGGAAGAGCAGAAGGTCGTCTCGCTGTGCGGTAAGCAGTAGGCAAGCCGTGAGAGGCCCCGTCACACGATGAGCAGTACTACCAACCCGTCGACGCACCACACGTCCACGATCGGCGCGATCGGCGCGCCCAGCCGGCGCAACACCGAGCTCGCGCTGCTGGTGTTCGCCGTCGTCATCCCGATCTTCGCCTACGCCAACGTGGGACTGGCGATCGACGACCAGGTGCCCGCCGGCCTGCTGAGCTACGGCCTCGGCCTCGGCCTCCTGGCCGGCATCGCCCACCTCGCGGTGCGCAAGTTCGCGCCGTACGCGGACCCGCTGCTGCTGCCGCTGGCGACGCTGCTGAACGGACTCGGGCTGGTGGCCATCTGGCGGCTGGACCAGTCGAAGCTGCTGCAGCAGATCGGTGTGGCCGGCGGCAAGGCGACCAACCAGCTGATCTACACGGCCCTGGGCATCGTCTTCTTCGTCGTGGTGCTGGTCTTCCTCAAGGACCACCGCACCCTGCAGCGCTACACCTACATCTCCATGGCCGGCGCGCTGTTGCTGCTGCTGCTCCCGCTCGTCCCGGGCCTCGGCGCCGACCTCACCTACGGCGCCAAGATCTGGATCAAGGTCGGCAGTTTCACCATCCAGCCCGGTGAGTTCGCCAAGATCGTGCTGGCGGTCTTCTTCGCCGGCTATCTGATGGTCAAGCGCGACGCGCTGGCCCTGGCCAGCCGCCGCTTCATGGGTCTGTACCTGCCGCGCGGCCGCGACCTCGGGCCGATCCTCGTCGTCTGGGCGATCTCGATCCTGATCCTCGTCTTCGAGACCGACCTCGGTACGTCGCTGCTGTTCTTCGGAATGTTCGTCATCATGCTGTACGTCGCCACCGAGCGGACCAGCTGGATCGTCTTCGGTCTGCTGATGTCCGCGGCCGGCGCCGTCGGCGTGGCGAGCTTCGAGCCGCACGTCCAGACCCGTGTCCAGGCCTGGCTCGACCCGATGCGCGAGTACACGCTCAGCCGCAACGGGAGCACGGACGGCATCGTCCACTCCGAGCAGGCCATGCAGGCCCTGTGGGCCTTCGGCTCCGGCGGCACCCTCGGCACCGGCTGGGGCCAGGGCCACTCCGAACTCATCCGCTTCGCCGCCAACTCCGACTTCATCCTCGCCACCTTCGGCGAGGAGCTCGGCCTCGCGGGCATCATGGCGATCCTGCTCGTCTACGGCCTGATCGTGGAGCGCGGCATCCGCACCGCCCTCGCCGCCCGCGACCCCTTCGGCAAGCTGCTGGCGGTCGGTCTCTCGGGCGCCTTCGCCCTCCAGGTCTTCGTCGTCGCGGGCGGCGTCATGGGCCTGATCCCGCTGACCGGTATGACGATGCCGTTCCTGGCGTACGGCGGTTCGTCCGTCATCGCCAACTGGGCGCTGATCGGCATCCTCATCCGCATCAGCGACACCGCGCGCCGCCCCGCCCCGGCCCCCGCCCCGAACCCCGACGCCGAGATGACCCAGGTGGTCCGCCCGTGAACAAGCCCCTGCGCCGGATCGCGATCTTCTGCGGACTTCTCGTCCTGACCCTGTTGATCCGTGACAACTGGCTTCAGTACGCCCAGGCCGACAAACTGCGCACCGATCCGGCCAACCGCCGTGTGGCCATCGAGCGGTACGCGAACCCGCGGGGCGACATCATCGTCGACGGCAACGCCGTCACCGGCTTTGTCGAGAGCAAGCACGGCGACTTCAAGTACAAGCGCACCTACAAGAACGGGCCCATGTGGGCCCCGGTCACCGGCTACTCCTCCCAGGCCTTCGGCGCCAACCAGTTGGAGTCCATCGAGGACGGCATCCTCACCGGCAACGACGACCGGCTCTTCTTCCGCAACACCCTCGACATGGTCACCGGCAAGCAGCGGCAGGGCGGCAACGTCGTCACCACCCTCAACGCCGCCGCGCAGAAGGCGGCGTTCAACGGGCTGAAGGGCCGTGGCAAGGGCGCCGTCGTGGCCCTCGAGCCGTCCACCGGCAAGATCCTGGCGCTGGCCTCGTACCCGTCGTACGACCCCTCGACCATCGCCGGCTACTCCAACGACGACGCCGCCGCCTGGAAGAAGCTGCAGAAGAAGTACAACCCCGACGACCCGATGCTGAACCGGGCACTGCGCGAGACCTACCCGCCGGGCTCCACCTTCAAGGTGGTCACCGCCGCGGCCGCGCTGGAGAACGGGCTGTACAGCTCCGCCGACCAGAAGACCAAGACGCCGCTGCCGTGGATCATGCCCGGCACCACGACCCCCCTGAAGAACGAGGGCAACATCCCCTGCGAGAACGCCACCATGCGGATCGCGCTGCGGTACTCCTGCAACACCGTGTTCGGCAAAATCGGCGCTGACCTCGGCAACGACAAGATGCTCGCCGAGGCGAAGAAGTTCGGTTTCGACGCCGAGCAGTTCACGCCGACGCGCTCCAGCGCCTCCGTCTTCTCCGACAACATGAACCAGTCGCAGACCGCGCTGTCCTCCATCGGCCAGTTCAACACCGCCGCGACGCCGCTGCAGATGGCCATGGTGGCGTCCGCGGTCGCCAACAACGGCAAGCTGATGAAGCCGTACATGGTCGACAAGCTCCAGTCGTCGACTCTCGACACCATCGAGCAGACCGACCCCGAGGAGCTGAGCCAGCCGCTGTCCTCGGAGAACGCCCAGATCCTGCAGTCGATGATGGAGACGGTCGTCAAGGAGGGCACCGGCACGAGGGCCCAGATCAACGGTGTCACCGTGGGCGGCAAGACCGGTACCGCCCAGCACGGTGTGGCCAACAGCAAGAACCCGTACGCCTGGTTCATCTCGTACGCCAAGCTCAGCGACGGCAGCTCGCCGGTGGCCGTCGCCGTGGTCGTCGAGGACGAGAGCGCCAACCGCGGCGACATCTCCGGTGGCGGCCTCGCGGCGCCGATCGCCAAGAGCGTGATGGAGGCGGTCATCGACTCCAAGAAGTGACCCCGGTCACGTCCCCAACGCATCGGTGCACGTTGCGATACCGGTCCTGTATCGGGTGACGGGCTCGGCCAAGTCGCACACAGCTGTCCGGGTACGGTAGGGCCCGGACGGCAGCCTCCGACCGCACACCAGTGCCGGTCGGGACCGACGGAGAGGGCTGGTAGGAAGCTATGGAAGAGCCGCGTCGCCTCGGCGGCCGGTACGAGCTGGGCCAGGTGCTCGGCCGTGGTGGCATGGCGGAGGTCTACCTCGCGCACGACACCCGCCTCGGCCGCACCGTGGCGGTGAAGACGCTGCGCGCCGACCTCGCGCGCGACCCGTCCTTCCAAGCCCGGTTCCGCCGGGAGGCCCAGTCGGCCGCCTCGCTCAACCATCCCGCGATCGTCGCGGTCTACGACACGGGCGAGGACTACATCGACGGGGTCTCGATCCCGTACATCGTGATGGAGTACGTCGACGGCTCCACGCTCCGTGAGCTGCTGCACTCCGGCCGCAAGCTGCTGCCGGAGCGGGCCATGGAGATGACCATCGGCATCCTCCAGGGCCTGGAGTACGCCCACCGCAACGGCATCGTCCACCGCGACATCAAGCCGGCCAACGTCATGCTGACGCGCAACGGCCAGGTAAAGGTGATGGACTTCGGCATCGCCCGTGCCATGGGTGACGCCGGCATGACGATGACGCAGACCGCGGCGGTCATCGGCACCGCGCAGTACCTCTCGCCGGAGCAGGCCAAGGGCGAGCAGGTCGACGCCCGTTCCGACCTGTACTCCACCGGCTGCCTGCTGTACGAGCTGCTGACGGTCCGCCCACCGTTCGTGGGCGACTCCCCGGTCGCGGTCGCCTACCAGCACGTGCGGGAAGAGGCCCAGCCGCCGTCCGTCTTCGACCCCGAGATCACGCCCGAGATGGACGCGATCGTGTTGAAGGCCCTGACCAAGGACCCCAACTACCGCTACCAGTCCGCCGACGAGATGCGCGTTGACATCGAGGCCTGCCTCGACGGCCAGCCCGTCGCCGCCGCGGCGGCCATGAGCCCGGTGGGCTACGGCGGCTACCCCGACGACCAGCCGACCACGGCCCTGCGCGCCGACGCGGGCGCCGGCGCCGGCGCCACGTCGATGCTGCCGCCCATGAACCCGGACGACGGCGGCTACGGCTACGACGACCGTCCGGACCGCCGCCGCCAGAAGAAGAACAACACCTCCACGATCCTCCTCGTCGTCGCCGGCCTCCTGGTGCTGATCGGCGCCATATTGATCGGGAAGTGGGCCTTCAGCGGCAACGGGGGCGTGGGCAACGACACGGTCCCGGTGCCCAACCTGGTCAGCCAGACCGAGGCCGACGCCAAGAAGCTGCTGGCCAACAGCGACCTCGAAGTGGGCGAGATCACCCGCAAGCCCTGCGAGGCCCAGAGCAAGGGCAAGGTCTGCTCGCAGGACCCGGGCAAGAACACCGACGTCAAGAAGGGCTCCACCGTCAACTTCGTGGTGTCCACGGGCGCCCCGAAGGTCACCGTCCCCAGCGTGATCGGCCTGAGCCTGGACGAGGCCAAGTCGAAGCTGGAGGGCGACGACTACCAGTTCCAGGTCGAGACGAAGACCCGCGAGTCCTCGGAGACCGCGAACCAGGTCCTCGACCAGGACCCGGTCAGCGGCAAGCGGGTGGAGAAGGGATCGACGATCACCCTCACCATCGCCAAGGCCGCCGAGACGGTCCCGGTCCCGGACGTCTCGGGCAAGAGCTGCGACGAGGCGAAGGCCCAGATGACGGCCAGCAACCTGGTCGGCAACTGCACCGACGTGGAGACCGACAACGCCGCCCTGGTGGGCAAGGTCATCGGCACCAACCCGGTCGCCGGCAGCCAGGTGAAGAAGAACTCCGCGGTGACCATCCAGATCGGCAAGGCGAAGCAGAACGAGCAGGTTCAGGTTCCCAACAACATCCAGGGCCAGAGGCTCAAGGACGCCAGGAAGGCCCTGCAGCAGGCGGGTCTCCAGGTCGGCAACGTCACCGGCGCGACGGACGACAACGCCATAGTCCTGGGCTCCAACCCGAGCCAGGGCAGCACCGTCGACAAGGGCACCTCGGTCGACCTCATCACCGTCGCCCAGGGCGGCAACAACGGCGGGAACGACAACGGCGGCACCAACTTCTTCGGCGGCGTGAACGGAGTCGCGTACCGCCAGGAGAACTGACCCGCCCGCACCCGGCACACACGAGAGCCCCGGCGCCCGCAAGGGCCCGGGGCTCTCGTCGTCGGAAGCCGCCCGACCGTCAGCGCGGCCGGCCGGTCACCGCAGTTCCTTCGGCGGGGTCCGTTCGTTGTCCACCTTCTGGACCCGGACCAGTTCGCCCCAGACGACGTAGCGGTAGCGGGACGTGTACACCGGGGTGCACGTCGTCAGGGTGATGTAGCGGCCGGGCTTCTTGCGGCCGGACTCCTTCGGCACCGGCGACAGCACCTTCACGTTGTACTTCGAGGTCTCGGGCAGGACCGCGTACGCCTTGTAGACGTACCACTCGTCCTTCGTCTCGAAGACGATCGGGTCGCCCTTCTGCACCTTGTCGATGTTGTGGAACTTGGCGCCGTGGCCGTCCCGGTGGGCGGCGAGGGTGAAGTTGCCCTTCTTGCCCGTCATCGGGAGCGTCGCCTTCATCGGGTCCGTGTAGTAGCCGGCCACGCCGTCGTTGAGGACCTTCGCCGAGGTGCCCTTCTCCACCAGGACCTCGCCGTTCTTCATGGCGGGGACGTGGAGGAAGCCGATGCCGTTCTTGGTGTCCAGCGCGCCCGGACCGGTCGGCCCCTGGGACCAGCCGTCGCGGACCTTGTCGCCCTGCCGGTCGGCCTTGCGGTCCGCGACCACGTTCGTCCACCACAGCGAGTAGACGACGAACAGGCCCAGCACCAGGCCCGAGGTGATCAGCAGTTCACCGAAGACACTCACCGCGAACGCGATGCGGCCCGGACGCCGGGGAGCCGCGTCGTCCGGCGGTGAGTCCCCGGTGTGCTCTTCGTGCTGCGTGCCGCCGGTGGTCGCTGCCACGTTGTTCAACCGCCCCTATTCGACGAGCGCATCCGGCTTCCCCTTGCTGCGCGGCCGTTCCTCGACCATCTTGCCCCAGACGATCAGCCGGTACTTGCTGGTGAACTCCGGCGTGCAGGTCGTCAGGGTGATGTAGCGGCCGGGCTGCGTGAACCCCGAGCCGGGCGGCACCGGCCCGATCACGCTGGTGTTGCTCGGCGGTGTCACCGGCAGCGTCGACGTCATCGTGTAGACGTAGTACTCGTCCTGCGTCTCGACGACGATCGGGTCGCCCTTCCGCAGCCGGTTGATGTACCGGAAGGGCTCCCCGTGCGTGTTGCGGTGCCCGGCCAGCGCGAAGTTGCCGGTCTTCGCCGACGGCATCGCCGTCTTCAGCTCGCCCTCGCTGTAGTGCCCCACCATGCCCTTGTCGAGCACCTTCTTGTTGCTGACGCCCTCCGCGATCGGCACCACCACGTCCAGCTTCGGGATGTGGAGTATCGCGAAGCCCTGCCCCGGCTCGAAGCTCCCCGGCGCGCGCTTGCCGTCCGCCCAGTCGTGCTGGAGGCTGCTGGTCTCCTTGTCCGCCTGCGCGTGCGCCCGGACGTTCGTCCACCACAACTGGTAAGAGACGAACAGCAGCATGAGGACGCCCGTGGTGATGAACACCTCGCCGATCACCCGGCTCGCCACGACCGCCGGGCTCGCCTTGCTCGCGCGGGCCCGCCGACGCGCCTCCACCCGGGACAACGGCGCGCCCGAAGCCTCCGGCGCCGCAGCGGCGGCAGCGGACGCCGGGCGCGCGCCCCCGTGCCGCCCGTGACGGCGCTTGGCGGCCTTTCTCCGGGCCGCGCGGCCGCCGGAAGGGCTTCCTGTGGCCGAAGTGACGGACCGGACCGCAGAGGGCGACGGGGACGGCTCCGGCGGCGGATCGGGGATCCGCAGCGCCACCGTCTCCTCGTCGATCGGCGGCAGCGCCGGCGCGTCGGGCGCCTGCTGCCCCGCCGACCAGTCCGCGAACGCCCCGGACGCCTCGTACGGCTCCTGCCCGTACGAGGCGCCGGACTCGCGCTCGGGACGCAACGCGGTCACGCCGTGGCCCTGCCCACCACCGGGGCGAGCCCCGCAGACCGTGCCACCGCGTCCTCGTCGCCGCACTCCACCAGCCAGTTGGCCAGCATCCGGTGACCGTGCTCGGTGAGCACCGACTCCGGGTGGAACTGCACGCCCTCCACCGGCAGTTCGCGGTGGCGCAGGCCCATGATGATGCCGTCGTGCGTACGGGCGGTGACCTCCAGCTCCGCCGGAACCGTCGCCGGCTCGGCGGCCAGCGAGTGGTAGCGCGTCGCCGTGAACGGCGACGGCAGGCCCGCGAAGACGCCCTTGCCTCCGTGCTCCACCAACGACGTCTTGCCGTGCAGCAGTTCGGGGGCACGGCTCACCACACCGCCGTACGCCACCTGCATCGACTGCATCCCCAGGCACACTCCGAAGACGGGCACCCCGGTCGCCGCGCAGTGGCGGACCATGTCCACGCAGACGCCCGCCTCCTCCGGCGTCCCCGGACCCGGCGAGAGAAGGACTCCGTCGAAACCGTCCTGGGCGTGCGCCGTCGACACCTCGTCGTTGCGCACCACCTCGCACTCCGCACCCAGCTGATACAGGTACTGGACGAGGTTGAAGACGAAGCTGTCGTAGTTGTCGACGACGAGAATCCGCGCGCTCACTGGTTGTCCACCGTCACATCGTTGAAGGGAAGCAGCGGCTCGGCCCACGGAAACACGTACTGGAACAGGATGTAGACCACCGCCAGAACCAGCACGAGTGAGATCAGCGCCTTCACCCACACGTTCCCCGGCAGATGCCGCCAGATCCAGCCGTACATGCCGTCCCTTCCGTTCCACCACGGCACCGGACCCATTCGCCGTACCGGCACCAGACTAACGGCGCAGAGCGCCCGGCCTGCCTGCCTCCACGGGCCGCGTGGAGTCCAGATGTGCCCACACGATCAGCCGGTGACTGTGCCCCCACTCCGGATCGCAGGTGGTCAGCGTCAGGTAACGGCCCTCGCGTGTATACCCCGACATACGTGGCACAGGGTCGATCACCTCAACGTCCGCCGGAACCGTTTTGTAGGGCCCTTTGTCGATCCGATACGTGAACCAGGTGGTCCCGTCCGTCAGCACCACCGCGTCTCCCCGGCGCAGCCTCGGGAAGTCCTTGAACGGATCGCCGTACGTCCGCCGGTGACCGGCCACCGCGAAGTTCCCCCGCTGCCCGAGCCGGGCGGTGCCCGCGTAGTGTCCGAGCCCCTTCTTCAGCGTGTCCACGGCCGTGCCCTCCAGGACCGGCTTGTTCCACGTGAAACCAAGACGCGGGATGTACATGATGGCGAAGGCCCTGCCCGCGGCATACGGCGCCGGCCTCTTCGGGGCCGGTGCCGGAGCGGGGGACGCGGACGCCCCGGCCGCCGCCGACGGCACGCTCTGCCGCGCCCACCGGTCCTGCAGGACGTCGATCTGGTGATCCATCGCGCCGTCCGCCCGCACACCCGTCCAGAACAGCACATAGACGACGAACAGCACGATCAGGGCGCCCACGGTGATGCACAGCTCGCTGACGGTCCTGACGACGACGCGCACCGGCAGCTCCTGAACGGTTCAGCTCACCCCACGGGCTCGGCGTAGTGCAGATCCACTGTGCCCGAGTAACCGGGCAGAGTCACCGTCCCGTTCTCGGTGACTTTCCAGCCCAGGCCGTAGACGTTCACGTACACCATGTAGTTCTGGATCGCCGGGGAGTCGGACAGCGCCTTGTTCAGCTTCTCCGGATCACCGACCGCCGTGATCTTGTACGGCGGCGAGTACACCCTGCCCTGCAGGATCAGCGTGTTGCCGACGCAGCGCACGGCGCTGGTGGAGATCAGCCGCTGGTCCATGACCTTGATGCCCTTGGCGCCGCCCTGCCACAGCGCGTTCACCACCGCCTGCAGGTCCTGCTGGTGGATGACCAGGTAGTCGGGCTGGGGCTCGGGATAACCGGGCAGCTTGGCGGTCGCGTCCGGCGGAGCGTCGTTGAGCGTGACCGTGATCGCCTCGCCCGTCAGCTTCTGCGTGCCCGCCCGGCGCTCCAGGGCCTTGAGCTTCTCGTCCTCCGCCTTGGTCCTGCCGTCGTCCCGCGCCGCCAGCGACTCCACCTCGCCGCGCAGCGAGCCGTTGGACTCGTCCAGCTCGCCGTTCTTGCGGCTGCGCTCCTGGATGAGGTCGGAGAGCTTCAGCAGGGAGGTGTCCGTGCGGATGTTGGTGCCCTTGGCGGTGTCGAAACTGGTGAAGAAAATGAGCCCGGCGAGCGCGAAGACGGCCACCGTGAGCACCCGCACGGGCCGGAAGCGGCGCCCGGGGGCAGGGGTGGAACCGGACTGGGGAGAGTCGGCAGAATTGCTCAACGTACCCTTATCTCCTTCGGCGCCGCGGAAGCACTACGCTAACGGACGGCCGGAGGAGCGTTTAAGAGTCCCCTCGCACCGCCCCGGAGCCCGACCCAGTTACCTGCGCGGCCACGCAGCGCATCGACAGGAGAGACCCTCGTGCCGAAGTCACGTATCCGCAAGAAGGCCGACTACACGCCGCCGCCCGCGAAGCAGGCGACCGCCATCAAGCTGAACAGCCGCACCTGGGTCGCGCCCGTGATGCTGGCGATGTTCCTCATCGGGCTCGCCTGGATCGTCGTCTTCTATGTGACCGACGGCTCACTGCCGATCGACAAGCTGGACAACTGGAACATCGTGGTCGGCTTCGGGTTCATCGCGGCCGGCTTCGCCGTCTCCACCCAGTGGAAGTAGCGCCGCAAGCGCCGTAGTAGCGCCGGGACCCGCGGGACCGGCGGCACCCACGGAACCGGCGGCACCCACGGGAACCGCGGGACCAGCGGGTTATCCACAGATCGCGGAAATATCCACAGGCCACCTGGGGAAAAGATAACGACGATCTGTGGATAACTCCCTGGCCATTGACACCGGTACGACTGTCACACCGTCACCCGGACGCCTGTTCGCCCCCTGCCTGACCTGCATGAACGCTGGTCGGGTCAGGGGGCGCGCTGCTTCCCGCACTCCATGCACAAGACTGGCCACACGCTGTGGACAACCGGGCACCTCAGGTGAGCTGAGCCGTCCTGAGCAGGGTGATGACGACCACGGCAACGAGTACCACGGCGCAGGTGCCGTACTGCACGAGGGCGCGGTGTCTGCGGGGGGCGTGGACCATCGCGTAGCCGGTGATCACGCCGGCCACGAGGCCGCCGATGTGGGCCTGCCAGGCGATGTTGCTCCAGCCGAAGGTGAAGATCAGGTTGATCACCAGCAGGGCGATGATCGGCCGCATGTCGTAGTTGAGCCGGCGCATCAGCACGGCGGTGGCGCCGAAGAGGCCGAAGATCGCACCGGACGCGCCCAGCGAGGGCTGGTTCGGGGCGGCGATCAGGTAGGTGAGGGCGCTGCCGGCCAGGCCTGAGGTGAAGTAGAGCGCGAGGTAGCGGGCGCGGCCGAGGGCCGCCTCCAGGGGGGCGCCGAGCCACCACAGGCTGAGCATGTTGAACAGGATGTGGATGTAGCTGCCGTGCAGGAACATCGGGGTCAGCAGCCGGTACCACTCGCCCTGGGCGATCCCGTGCACGGAGCGGAGGACGGGGACGTAGGCCTGTCCCAGCATCTCGAAGCGCTCGGTGAAGCGGTCGCCGACGGAGAGCTGGACGAGGAAGACCGCGAGGTTGACGGCGATCAGCACCTTGGTCACCAGCCGCGGGTCGGCGGCGACCGTGCCGCCGGCGAGGGTGCGGGGCCTGGCGGCGTAGGGCGCGTGGCCGGTGCCGGAGCCGCCCCGGGCGCAGTCGGGGCACTGGAAGCCGACCGAGGCGTTCACCATGCAGTCGGGGCAGATCGGGCGTTCGCAGCGGGTGCAGCGGATGCCCGTCTCGCGGTCGGGGTGGCGGTAGCAGCCGGGCAGGCTCATGGCGTCCTGCGAGCTGCTTGCCGCGTGGTCCATGGTTTCCCCTCGGTCGTCCGGCGGGCGGTGTGCGCATACCGGTTGTGCGCATACGCACCGCCCCGCCCATCTTTACGGATGAGCGGGGCGTTTGGTTCCTGCCCTGCCGACTGATTCCCGCCCTGCCGGCGCGTGGCCGGCGGGTGCCGGTTCAGCCCTCGCGGGTCTCGACGACGACCGACTCGATGACGACGTCGTTGACCGGGCGGTCGGTGCGCGGGTTGGTCTGGGTGGTGGCGATGGCGTCCACGACCTTCTGGCTGGCCGCGTCGGTGACCTCGCCGAAGATGGTGTGCTTGCGGTTCAGCCACGTCGTCGGGGAGACGGTGATGAAGAACTGCGAGCCGTTGGTGCCCGGACCGGCGTTGGCCATGGCCAGCAGGTAGGGCTTGTTGAAGGACAGGTCCGGGTGGAACTCGTCCTCGAACTGGTAGCCGGGACCGCCGGTGCCGTTGCCCAGCGGGTCACCGCCCTGGATCATGAAACCGCTGATCACCCGGTGGAAGACCGTGCCGTCGTAGAGCTTGTCCGTGGACTTCTGGCCCGTGGCGGGGTTGGTCCACTCACGCTCGCCCTTGGCGAGCTCGACGAAGTTCTTGACCGTCTTGGGGGCGTGGTTCGGCAGGAGCCGGACTTCGATGTCGCCGTGGTTGGTCTTCAGGGTGGCGTAAAGCTGCTCAGCCACGATCTGCCTTCCGTTGTCTTCCTGTGACTCCCTGATCCTCGCACGGTCCGGGCCGCGCGTCGCCCGCCGGCCGGTTCCGGGCGCGGTCAGGGGGGAAGTCGGTGGGGGAGAACAGGGCGAGTGCGTCCGGTTCGGGGGCGCTCGACGGCTATCCGTGGCATTGTCGACGACAAGCACCCCTTGCACCGTATTCATCCTCATATCCGATTGTCGACTCTTGATCGGCTCCCCCGACCGGACTCTCGATCGGCTCCGCACCGCCGGACGGCCCGGAGTCGCGCCGCATGACCCGGATGCCCGCCCTCACATGCCCCGGGGTCCATTGGCAGGCATGATCCGTTAAAGGGTGGAAAGTCGAAATACCGTACGCCACCGAGGAGGAGGAACCCGTGACCCGCATCGACAGCGTGCGCGCCGCGACCGGTTCGGCGAAGGACAGCGTGCTGCACGCCGCGGAAGTGGTGGCGCCCTACGCCGACACGGCCAAGGACAGGGCCGCACACTACGCACACGAGGCACGCGTACGGCTCGCGCCCAAGGTGACGCTGGCCGCAGAGCAGGCCCGCGCCCAGTACGGCGTCCATGTCGCACCGCGCCTGGAGCAGGCACGTGCGCACGTGCCGCCGAAAGTCGACCACGCGGCCCATGAGGCCGCCGTCCGTACGCGTTCGGCGGCCCGGCAGGCCGCCGACTACTCCCGGCCGAAGATCGAGCACGCCGTGGCCGTGGCCGGGCCCGCCGGCGCCGAGGCCGCGGCGCGCGGTGCGGCCGCGCTGGCCGCGCTGCGCGGCCAGGTCACGGCGCAGCAGATCCAGAAGCTGGTCCGCAGGCAGGAGCGGCGGGCCAGGGCGGGCCGTCTGGCCAAGGCGCTGGTGGTCTTCGGCGCCGTCGCGGGCGGTGCCTTCGCCGCCTGGAAGTGGTGGGACAAGCAGGCCAACCCGGACTGGCTGGTCGAGCCGCCCGCGGCGACCGAGGTCCCCGAGTCGAGCCGGCTCACGTCCGTGGACGGCACCGGCCCGTCGGTGCTCGACCCGGAGGTGCAGGCCAAGCAGGCCGAGGAGGAGGCAGCCCGGCGCGACGAGGGCCAGTGAGAACCGGTCCGCACCGGGAGAAGTCCCGTATTCATGGCGAGGCCCGAAACCGCTGACCATTCTTTGCGGTTTCGGGCCTTTCGCATGCGTGGGTGCCGTCCCTCTCCGGGAATCCGCTAATCAAGGGCTTTCAGGGGCTTTCCCGCGCTCAGTTCCATCCTTTGCAGCCGGACGTGATGCCGGTGGAGCCGACGCTCGATGCGCTGTACGCCGGCCCGCAGGGCGATCAGTTCCCCGCGGTGTTCGCCGGAGGTTTCGATCAGCGCGTTGAACAGCGGCACCACGGTCCTGCCGAGGATGTGCGTGATGCGCTGGTCGATGCGCTGGTCGATACGTTCGTCGAGGGAGTCGGCGGGGCTGTGGACAGAGTTTTCCACAGGCTGTGCACGCGCCAGGTACTCCATGTCCAGCAGATACGCACGCACCTGACGTGCGACTTCGCTGTCCCGGAGCAGCATGGCGACGTTGAGGACGGCTCGGCGGGAGAAGATGGCCAGGGAGCGGGTGCGGGACTGGATGCCACTGAGTTGCTTGAAGTAACTCAGTTCTGAACCTGTCAAGACCTGGTATCCGTTCATGCCCAGTTCCGTCCTGTGGTCGTGCACCAGAGCCCGGACGGCCTCGACGGTCACCTCGAAGTACGCCGCCACCATCGCCGTCGTCACGTGCATGCCGTCCGGCAGCAGTGACAGTGCCTTGACCCGGTCGAGGACGTCCGTGCGGTCGAGCACGCTGCTGCGCAGCGTCTTGGACTCCAGGAGCACCGATTCGTCGATCATGTTCTGCCCGTTCGTTGAGCGGTACGGCCGCGCGGCGGCCGGAGCGGAGCCGTGGCGCCCGCCCCATTCGATCAACGATTCGTCAGATGAGAAGACACGATCCCTATTCACGGGCGGTCCGGTCGGAAATGCCTTAAGGCGTATGCCGCATTGGAGCATAAGCGTTCCCCTGTGCGTCAGCGGGTTTTCCAGGCATTGTCTGTCACCTTTCCCCCGCACCTGACCTACTCTCCCCTCGCCCTTTGCCGCCCGGGTGAGCGCTGACCACCATGGCGGGACCGCTGTGGTTCCGGTGTTTCGGGGTCACGTGTCGGCAGGATCTGGCGGCAGTGCGTATTCGTTCCGGGAGCCTGTCACCGAATTCCCGCCGTCTCAGCTCACCATCGCAACGGGAGACGACCAGTGACAGTGACGACAGGGGACGGAACTCTGCTCGACCCGCGGGCACACCCGCCCCTGCAACAGCCGGACTGGGGCGATGACCCCCGGTTGCCGGCGGTGCGGGAGGAACTGGTGCTGAGCGATCCGCTGGTGGCCTCCTCGGACGTACGGCGACTGCGGGCGCTGCTCGCCGAGGTCGCGGCGGGGCGTGCCCTGGTGGTCCAGGCCGGCGACTGCGCGGAGGACTTCGCCGAGTGCACCGGCGATCACGTGGCGCGCAAGGCGGGACTGCTGGAGGCGCTCGCCGGTGTGCTGACCGCGCGGACGCGGCTGCCGGTGGTCCGGGTCGGACGGATGGCCGGCCAGTTCGCGAAGCCGCGCTCACGGCCGACCGAGCGCGTCGAGGGCGTCGAACTGCCCGTCTACCGCGGGCACATGGTCAACTCGCCGGTGCCCGAACGGGCCGCGCGCCGTCCCGACCCGTTACGGCTGCTGCACGGTTACACCGCTGCCCGGCAGGCCATGGAGCATCTCGGGTGGCTCGGGGAGCGGAGCGGGCCGGGCGGCGGACAGCCGTCGGTGTGGACCAGTCACGAGGCCCTGCTGCTCGACTACGAGATGCCGCTGATCCGCTGCGACGAGCACGGCCGGCCGTTGCTGACCTCCACCCACTGGCCGTGGATCGGGGAGCGCACCCGGCAGCCCGACGGCCCTCATGTCGCCCTGCTGTCCGACGTGGTGAACCCGGTGGCCTGCAAGGTGGGCCCCGACACCAGCGTGGGCGACGTGCTGCGCCTGTGCGCGCGGCTCGATCCGCACCGCGAGCCCGGGCGGCTGACGCTGGTGGCCCGGATGGGCGCGGACCTGGTGGGCGAACGTCTGCCCGCGCTGGTGTGGGCGGTGCGGGCGGCTCGGCATCCGGTCGTGTGGCTGACCGACCCGATGCACGGCAACACGGTGAGCACGGAGTACGGGCTGAAGACCCGCCGTGTCGAGGCCGTGATCGCGGAGGTGGAGGCGTTCCAGCGGGCCGTGCGGTCCTCCGGCGGTGTCGCGGGCGGCCTCCATCTGGAGACCACGCCGCACGACGTCGTCGAGTGCGACCTCGGTCTCACCGGGGACGGCGGACGGCTGTCGTACACGACGCTGTGCGATCCCCGGCTCAATCTCGGCCAGGCCGTCACCGTCGTGTCGGCCTGGCGGTCCTAGCTGTTCCGGCTGTTGCAGTGGTGGGAGGAAACGATGGAGAACCGAGTCGCCGTGGTCACCGGCGCCGCCGGCGGTATCGGCGGAGCGGTGGCCCGGGCGCTGTGCGAACAGGGAGCTGTCGTCGCCGCGTTGGACCGTGACGCCGTCCGGTTGACGGAGACGGTGGAGAAGCTGCGCGGCGACGGGTACGACGCGCACGCCTTCCCGGTCGACGTGACCGACGGCGCGGACGTGGAACGGGTCGTGGACGACGTGGAGAGCACGCTCGGGCCCGTCGGCCACCTGGTCAACGCGGCCGGTGTGCTGCGTCTGGGCGAGGTGCTGGACTACAGCGACGAGGACTGGCGGGCGACGTTCGGGGTGAACACCGACGGCGTCTTCCACATGTGCCGGGCCGTCGTGCGGCGCATGGTGCCGCGGGCCGCCGGCTCGGTCGTCACCGTGGCGTCCAACGCGGCGGGCACTCCCCGTACGGCGATGGCGGCGTACGGGGCGTCCAAGGCCGCGGCCACGATGTTCACCAAGTCGCTGGGGCTGGAGGTCGCCCGGCACGGCATCCGCTGCAACGTGGTGGCGCCGGGTTCCACCGACACGCCGATGCTGCACTCCATGTGGCGGGACGAGAGCGGGCGGACCGGCACCGTCGAGGGCGATCCCGGCGCGTTCCGCACCGGCATCCCGCTGGGCCGCATCGCCCAGCCGTCGAACGTCGCCGACGCCGTCGTCTTCCTGCTGTCCGACCGGGCCCGCCACATCACCCTGCACGTCCTGACCGTCGACGGCGGCGCGTCCCTGGGCAGCTAGGCCCGCCGGTCCGACGCCCCGCCCACACTCCCCTCGCTGGTTCCGCTGGTTCCGCTGCTTCTGCTGGTTTCGCTGGTTTCGCTGGTTTCGCTCCGGTTTCGTCGAAAGGACCCGTCGGCCATGGCAGGCATACCCACGATCGCCCCCTATCCCCTGCCCGGCGCGGGCGAGCTGCCCGCGAACACCGCCGCGTGGACGGCCGATGCCGGGCGGGCGGTGCTGCTGCTGCACGACATGCAGCGCTACTTCCTCGCCCCGCTTCCCGAGGCCCTGCGGGCGGAGCTGGTCGCCAACGTCGCGGCGCTGGCCGACCGGGCGCGGGCCCTCGGCGTCCCCGTGGCCTACACCGCCCAGCCCGGCGGCATGAGCCCCGAACAGCGCGGTCTGCTGAAGGACTTCTGGGGCCCCGGCATGCGTACCGCGCCGGCCGACCGGGAGATCGTCGAGGAACTGGCGCCCCGGGACGGGGACTGGCTGTTCACCAAGTGGCGCTACAGCGCCTTCTTCCGCTCCGACCTGCTGGAACGCATGCGGGCGCACGACCGTGACCAGCTGGTGGTGTGCGGGGTGTACGGGCACGTGGGCGTGCTGATGACGGCGGTGGACGCCTTCACCCACGACATCCAGCCGTTCCTGGTGGCCGACGGCGTCGCCGACTTCGGCGCGGCGGAGCACCGTACGACCCTCGACTACGCGGCCCGGCGCTGCGCCGTGGTCACCACCGCGAAGGAGGTCTTCGCATGAGCGGCACGAGTGGCGGCGACGGCGGCGACGGCGGTGGTGGCGGCCTGCTGGACCGGGTGCTGGCTCCCGGCGGCCCGGGAGTGCCGTACGCGCTTCTCCACCGGCCGGAGGTGACCGGTCCGGGCCTGCTGGACGTGCTCACCGGCGAGGTGGCGGAGGTCGCCCGCCTCGCCGACCTGCCCGTGGGGCGGGATCCGGGCGCCGGGCGGCACGAGGTGCTGGCGCTGGTGCCGTACCGGCAGATCGCCGAGCGCGGTTTCGCCGCCCCGGACGACGGCACGCCCCTGCTGGCGATGACCGTCACCGGGCAGGAGACGGTCCGCGTGCACGACTTCCTCGCGCGGGCCCCGCGCACGCCCGTGCGGCTGGCGGGCGGGCACTTCGACATCGGTGACGAGGCGTACGCGGAGCTGGTCCGGCGGATCGTGCGGGACGAGATCGGCACCGGCGAGGGCGCCAACTTCGTCCTGAAGCGCACCTTCGTCGCCGACCTCACCGACTACGGCCCCGCCACCGCGCCGGCCCTGTTCCGGCTGCTGCTGACGCTGGAGTCGGGCGCGTACTGGACGTTCCTGGTGCACACCGGCGACCGCACGCTCGTCGGGGCGACGCCGGAGCGGCACATCAGCGTGCGCGAGGGCGCGGCGGTGATGAACCCGATCAGCGGCACCTACCGCTACCCGTCCACCGGGCCCACCCTCTCCGGCGTCCTCGACTTCCTCGCCGACCGCAAGGAGGCCGACGAGCTGTACATGGTCGTCGACGAGGAGCTGAAGATGATGGCCCGGATCTGCGACGACGGGCCGCGCGTGGTGGGCCCGTACCTGAAGGAGATGGCGCGGCTCGCGCACACCGAGTACTTCGTCGAGGGCCGCACCGGCCGCGACCCGCGGGAGATCCTGCGCGAGACGCTGTTCGCGCCGACCGTCACCGGCTCCCCGCTGGAGAGCGCGGCCCGGGTCGTCCAGCGGTACGAGCCGGACGGGCGCGGCTACTACAGCGGGGTCGCCGCGCTGATCGGACGGGACGCGCGGGGCGGGCGGACGCTCGACTCGGCGATCCTGATCCGCACCGCCGACATCGACGCGGGCGGGCGGCTGCGGCTGTCGGTGGGCGCCACGCTGGTGCGGCACTCCGACGCCGCCTCCGAGGTCGCCGAGACCCGCGCCAAGGCGGCGGGGCTGCTGGCCGCGCTGGAGGCGGAGGGGCCGGCGCTGTTCGCGGACCACCCGAACGTGCGGGCGGCGCTGGAGCTGCGCAACGCCTCGCTGGCCGGTTTCTGGCTGGCGGACGGTGCGGCCGAGGCGCGGACGGTGCCGCAGCTGGACGGCGGCCGGGTGCTGATCGTCGACGCGGAGGACACGTTCACCTCGATGCTCGGGCGGCAGCTGGGTTCGCTGGGGCTGGCGGTGACGGTCCGGCGTTTCGACGAGGCGTACTCCTTCGCCGACCACGATCTCGTCGTCCTCGGCCCCGGGCCGGGGGATCCGCGCCGGCGCGCGCATCCGAAGATCGCGCACCTGCGCGGCGCGGTCGACGCGTTGATCGCCGGGCGCCGGCCGTTCCTCGCGGTGTGCCTGAGCCACCAGGTGCTCGCGACGCGGCTGGGTTTCGAGCTGGCGCGCCGGGACGTGCCGAACCAGGGGGTGCAGCGCGAGATCGACCTGTTCGGCATGCGCGCGCGGGTGGGCTTCTACAACACCTTCGCGGCCCGTTCGCACGGCGACCGGGTCAACTGCGCGGGCGTCGGCGCCGTCGAGGTCTGCCGCGACGCGGACACGGGCGAGGTGCACGCCCTGCGCGGGCCGCACTTCGCGTCGGTGCAGTTCCATCCGGAGTCGGTGCTCACGCAGGACGGGCCGCGTCTGGTGGGCCGGCTGCTGACCGGCCTGCGGCCGGCGGTGGCGGTCGGGTGACACACCCGCGCCCGCGCCCCGCCCCGGCAACGGGCAATGGCAAAGGGGTCGGCCTCCGTCCATCGGGAGGCCGGCCCCTTCGGGTCGTGGGGCCGGGTCGGGTGCCGGCCGTAGGGAAGGGATGCCGAGCGTGGGGCCAGGTGCCGGCAACAGAGCCAGGCAAGGCACCGGCCGAGGACCACGTGCCCGCCCAGGGCCACGTGCCGGTCGGAGGATCAGGGGCGGATCCCCAGATGCCGACCTTGCGACCGGATGCCAGCCGGAGGGCCTGGCGCCAGCCGCGGAACCGGGTGCCGATCGCAGAGCCGGATGCCGACCGTAAGACCGGGTGCCGTGGGACCAGGTGCGAACCCGCAGAGCCAGGCACCGGCCGAGCGCCACGTGCCGGCCCGGAGGGCCACGTGCCGCCCGTGGGACCGGATGCCAGCCGGAGGGCCGGGCGTCCGCCAGGGGGCCAGGTGCCAGCCGGAGGGCCGGGCGTCGGCCGTGGAACTGGGTGCCGGTCCCCAGATGCCGACGGTAGGACTGGGCGCCGTGGGACCGGGTGCCGACCGCAGGGTCAAGCGCCGGCCGTGGGACCGGGTGCCGACCGTGGGACAGGCGTCGGCCGAGGGCCACCCGCCGACCGGAGAGCCAGGTGCCAGCCGCAGGCCGAGGGGCCCGGTGCAGGCCCGCAGGGCCAGGCACCGGCCGAGCGCCACGTGCCGGCCCGGAGGGCCAGGTGCCGACCGGGGACCGGATGCCAGCCGAAGGCCCAGGCGTCGGCCAGAGGCCCAGGCGTCGGCCGTAGGACCAGGTGCCGGTCCCCAGACGCCGACGGTAGGACTGGATGCCGCGGGACCGGGTGCCGACCGCAAGGCCAAGCGCCGACCGTGGGACCGGGTGCCGACCGTGGGACAGGCGTCGGCCGAGGGCCACCCGCCGACCGGAGAGCCAAGTGCCAGCCGCAGGCCCAAGCGCAGGCCGGAGGCCCAAGCGCCAGCCGTGGCACCGGGTGCCGACCCGCAGAGCCTGATGCCGGTCGTGGGACCGATGTCGGCCGCGGAGTCCAGGAGCGGTCGTGGGGCCGGGTGGCGCCCCCAGCCAGGCGCGGTCGTGGGGGCGGGTGTCGGTCAGGTGTCTGCCGCGTGGAGTGCCCGGTCGACCAGTTCTGCGGCGGCTCCGGTGTACGTCGCCGGGTCGCACAGGGCGGCCAGGTCCGCCGTGTCCAGTGCGAGGCCGGGGACCTCGGCGAGGAGGTCGGCGAGCGGGCGGCCGGTGCGGACGGCGTCGGCGGAGAGACGGGCCAGGAGCTGCTTGGCGGCCGCCTTGCCCAGGCCGGGGGCGAGGACGGCGGCGACGCGCTCGGAGGCGATCCCGCTGCCGGTCAGGGCGAGGTTGGCGCGCATGCGGTCGGCGTGGACGTGCAGGCCCTCGGTGAGTTCGACGGCGGTGTGGGCGGCGCCGCCCGCGAGCCGCAGGCACTCACGCAGCGGCAGCCACTCGGCGTGCCAGGCGCCCGCGGACCGCTCGTCCTCGCTCATCAGGCACTGGGTCAGGCCGGCGGCCAGGACGGGGACCTGGAGGGCCGCGCTGCGCAGCAGCGTCGCCAGGACCGGGTTGCGTTTGTGCGGCATCGCGGAGGAGCCGCCGCGGGCGGCACCGCCGGGCTCGGCGACCTCGCCCACCTCGGTGCGCACCAGCGACTGCACGTCCACGGCGATCTTGCCGAGCGCGCCCGCGGTGAACGCCAGGGCGGCGGCGAGGTCCGCCACGGGGGTGCGCAGCGCGTGCCAGGGCAGCACCGGCCGGTCCAGGCCGGTCTCGGCGGCGTAGGCGTCGACGAGGCGGTCCAGGTAGGCGGCGCGGTCGAGGGGGCCGGCGGTGTCGATCGCCGCGTACTCGAGGTAGCCGGCCAGGGTGCCGGCGGCGCCGCCGAGCGAGACCGGCAGCGCCACGGCGGCCAGGCGCTGCCGGGCGTCCAGCAGCAGCCGCTGCCAGCCGGCGGCCTTCAGGCCGAAGGTGGTGGGGACGGCGTGCAGGGCGAGAGTGCGGCCGGCCATCGGGGTGTCGCGGTGGGCGGCCGCGAGGGCGCCGCACGCGGCGGCGGCCCGGTCGAGGTCGGCGACCGTCAGGGCGCGGGCCCGGGCGGCGACCAGCATGCCGCCGGTGTCGAGGATGTCCTGGCTGGTCGAGCCGCGGTGCACGTACTCGGCGGCGGCCGGGTCCACGTCGGCGACGGCGCTGGTGAGCGCCCGCACCAGGCCGACGACGGGGTTGGCGGTCTCCCGCGCGGCGAGCGCGAGGGCGCGCAGGTCGAGCCGGCCGGCCCGGGCCGCCTCGCCGATGACGTCGGCGGCCCGCTCCGGCAGCGTGCCGAGCCGGGCCTGCGCCCGCGCGAGCGCCGCCTCGGCGTCGAGCATGGCCTGCAGCCAGGCCCGGTCACCGACGGCGGCTTCGACGGGCGTTCCGGCACGGACGGGGGAGAGCAGCCCGGCGTCCACGAGGTCGCCGGGGACGGCGACCTCGTCGGGGACGGCGACCTCGTCGGGGACAGCGACCTCGTCGGGGGCGGTGGTGCTCACGCGGCCACCCCCCGCGGGACGCCCCGCACGACCGGCCCAGGCCCCGCGTCCCGGGAAGCGCCCCGCGCCGCGGCCCCCGGCGGCGGTCCCCCGTCCGCCGCCGCCCGCACCGCCGGGAACACGAGGACCGGCCCCGGCCCAGCGCCGGCGAAGCCGCGCCGCGCCACCACCTCGACCACGAACCCGACGCCGGCCCCGGCCGCGGTGTTCACACGATCACCTCCGTCACGTCCGCGTCCGTGTCCGTGTCCGCGCCCGTCCCCACCGGGTGGATGCCCGACGGTGGCCGGGCGTGCGGCGGGAGGGCGAGGACCGCGCGGGCGATGGCGTCCGAGTCGCCGAGGGTGACGGAGTCCACGCCGGGGCGGATGCCGGCGGCGGTGACCCAGTGCACGGACTCGGTGGGGACGCCGTAGGCGAAACGGCGCGGGTGGGCGCGGCCGCGGGCGTCGAGGAGGCGGTAGGGGCGCTCGGTGACGGCGAGGCCGCCGGTCTCGTAACTCGGGCCGTGGGCGCTGTCGATGCGGTACGGCGCCGCCTGCTCGGTGTTCAGCAGGTGTTGCAGGAGCGGGTCGTCGGTGCGGCGCAGGTCCGGTTCCGGCAGCCTGGCCTCGATGAGGACGGTGGCGCGGACGGGCGGTCCGGGCACGGCCTCGGAGTCGGCGACGAAGGCGGGCGAGCGGGTGTCGATGCGCACCCGGGTGCCCGGCCCGGTGACGGTCAGCACCCCGGCCTCGATCAGCGCGGTCATCTCCTCGATGCGGGAGGCGGGCGGGCCGATCGACAGGAACGCGTTGAGCGGGGTGTACCAGCCGTCGAGGTCGTCGCGGTGCGAGGCGCCGTCCAGGCCGCCGTGGTCCACGGCGAGCCGGATCTCGTTGCGCAGGTCGCGCAGCACGTCGAGGGCGGCCTTCAGCGGGCCGCGGACGTTTCCGGCGCGCGCCTCGCGCACGTCGTCGCGCAGGTGCTCCAGCAGCCAGTCGCGGAAGTCGTCGCGGTCGGCGAAGACCCGGTCGCCGTAGGGGCGGGAGAGCTTCTCCCAGTCCCAGCGCTCGGCGGCGGGGATGCCGAAGGCGTCGAGGAGCGCCGTCTCCTCGTCCTCGGGCAGCGCCAGGTACCGCTCGACGAAGGCATCCTCCTCGGCGCCGCGACCGCGGGCGCGCAGCAGGGTGCCGTAGTAGACGCTCTCGACCTCCTTGCGGATCAGCGGCCACAGGTCGCCGGTGAAGTCGATGCCGGGGCCCGCGTGCCGCGCTCCGGTGCGGCCGCGCAGGCGCGCGACGAAGCCGGGGGTGAGCAGGCGCGGGTGGTGGCGGCCGTGGGCGCCCTTCTCGTTCTCGCCGCGCGCGTGGTAGGGCACGCCGCGCCGGGAGAACGCGTACAGCTTCGGTTCGCGGCCGGAGGGCAGGTACGTCAGCCCGCCGTCGTCGCGGCGTACGAAGGCGCCGCCGCGGCCGGCCGTGAACAGGGCCATGTGGTCGAAGAAGTTGAGGCCGAGGCCGCGCAGCAGCACGGTCTGGCCGGGCTGTACGCCGCTCAGGTCGAGGTCGGCGGGGTTGGCCGGGGGGAGGTAGGTCAGGTAGTGGATGCGGGCCAGGCTGGCGGTGCGGGCCTCGCGCGGGGTGAGGCGGGCCGGTACGTGGCCCTGGGCCAGCACGATCGCGTCGAGGGTGTTGAGGCGGGTGCCGTCCTCCAGACGGACGCCCTGCGGGCCGCCGGGCACGCCGTGGGTGTCGGCCATCGCCAGGGCCCGGCTGCGGTGCACGCGCACGCGGACGTGGGCGGGCGCGCCGGCGACGATCTGCTGGAAGCAGTCGCGCAGGTAGCGGCCGTAGAACGCGCGGGTGGGGTAGGTGTCGGGGCCGAGGGCGGCGGCCTCCTGCAGGGTGTGTTCGTCGTAGTCGCCGAACTGGCCGAGGACGGACAGGCTGCGGGCCCACTCATAGAGGCTGGGGCCGGGTTCGATGGGGCCCTCGATGCGGACGGAGTCGTCGGTGAAGACCGTGATCTGCGAGGCCACGGTGTTCATCAGCAGGTGACGGGACTGCTCCGGGCGCCAGACGGTGCCGGCGCCGGGGGCGGCCGGGTCGACGACGTGCACGACGACCTCGTCGTGCGTGGGCGTGCGACGCTCGTTGGCGAGCAGCCGCTCCAGCACGGACAGGCCGCGCGGGCCCGCCCCGATCACGCAGATCTCGGTGCGGGTGTCGGTGCGGGGGCCGTTCATGCCGGTACCTCCCGGGCGGTCAGCAGCCGGGCGAGCTCCAGCCGTTTGATCTTGGTGGTGGCCGTCTGCGGCAGGTCGCGCTGCCGCCACTGCACCGGCTCGCCCAGCGCGGGCAGGCCGTCCAGCGCGGCCTGCCACCGGGCGCCGTCCAGCGGCAGGTCGTCGCGGGTGCACACCACGGGTGAGGGGACGCCGCCGGAGCCGGGCACGATGATGACCTCGATCAGTTCGGGCAGCCGGCCGAGCAGCTTGTCCTCGATCTCCAGGGTGCTGTCGATGCCGGGGATGCGGTCGACCTCACGGTCCAGCAGGTGCAGGCAGCCCCATCTGGTGCGGTAGCCGAGGTCGCCCATGCGCCACCAGCCGTCGTTGACCTGCTTCTGCCAGCGCGGGTGCTCGCCGAGGTAGGTGAGGACGCGCCCGTCGGTGCGCACCTCGATGAAGCCGGGATTGGCCTTGCTGACCGGGTTGCCGTCGCGGCTGACGACGCGCACGCCGGTCATGCCGGGGAACGGCATGCCGACGCAGCGCCCGTCGAAGGGGTGGCGGTCGGTGTAGGTGCGGGCGGCGACGGGGCCGACCTCGCTCTGGCCGTAGATCTGGGCGTAGCGGGGCTTGCGGCGCTCGGAGGCGCGCAGCATCGTGGCGACGGTGCGGGGGTGGATGGCGTCGAAGGTGCTGGAGAAGTACTTGACGTGCGCCAGCGGGCGGCGCGGGTCGTCGGCCAGGACCTCCCAGCGCAGCAGGGTGTTGGGGTGGGTCTCGACGATGCCGGGGCGGACCCGGGTGAACAGCTCGGCCACGGCCGCCGGTTCGTCGTCGCGCAGCATGATCAGCGGGTGGCCCTGGAGGAGGGAGATGGGCATCGCGGTGAACAGCCGGGAGTGCACGAACGACATGTGCATCGCGACCGGTTCGCGCTTGTCGATGAGGCGGACGACACTCGCCTGGGGGCGGTAGCGCGCCTGGAAGGTGCGGTTGGTGTGGACGGCGAGTTTCGGGATGCCGGTGGTGCCGGAGGTGTGGGTGATGAGCACCGGGTGGTCCGGGGACATCGTCACCGGGTCGACGCGGGGGGCGCCGGCCAGGTCCGCGAGGGCGGTGGCCCGTTCGTGGCGGCCGGCCGCCAGCAGCACGCCCTGCGTGAGGCCGGCGATGTCGTCGGGCAGGTGGTGGTCCAGCTTGTCCTGGTCGGTGATCAGGTACGGCTGGTTCACCCGGCGCACGAGTTCGGCGACCGTGGCCCCGTCCAGCTTGGGCGAGAGCAGCACGGCGGTCGCGCCGACGCGGGCGACGGCGACGGCGAGCAGGGTGATGTCGAACCCGTCGGACTTGTGCAGCACCACCCGGTCGCCCGGGCGGACCCGGGCGGCCCACAGCCGGGCGGCGAAATCGTCGACGAGCGTGGCGAGTTCGGTGACGGTGGCGCGGCGGCCGAAGCCGGGCGCGCAGTCGAGGTCGTGGTCGAGCACCACGAAGTTCGCCGGAAACCTGGCGGCCGCCCTGTCGAAGAGCGTTCCCAGCCGGATTCCGTTGTTAGCTATCCGCTGCAGAAACATGTGCGTTCCTCCCGCAGTGCCGCAGAGGCCGGGCCGCCGGTGACCGACGGAACACGATTTCAGGCCGCTGTGCTCAGCCCTGCTGTTCGTCGACGTTCTCGATGGCCTTCTCGGTGGCCTTCTCCTTGGACTTCGCTGTGGCCGTCTCCGTGGCCATCTCCGCGGTCTTTTCGATGACCTGCTTGATGCGCCGTACCGTGGCGGCGAGATCCTTTTCCAGCTTCACGCCCCATTCGGTGATGAAATCCCGGCGTGCGGCTTCGTCGAGTTCCGCGGTGATCGACCGGATTCCCTCGGTGGCGCGGCCCATACGGAAGTGGTGGACGAGCGTGCTGGTGCCGGGCGCGGTGCCGGGTTCGATGTCGAAGCCCCAGACGCTCTCCTGCCTCGCGCCGGCGGCGGTGAGCATGGCCCAGCGGAAGGTGCGGCCGGGTTCGGCCGCGACGACCTCGGCCTCCGTGTACCAGGTGCCGCGGACCACGGGGGCCCAGCCGACCACCTCGGGCGAGCGCTCGTTCTCGCCGCGGAACACGGTGCCGACGGCGGCGGGCGGACCGCCCTTCCAGGTGCCGCCGCGGCATTCCGGGCTCCATTCGCGACTGCGCGGCAGATCGCTGACGACGGAATAGATTCCGTGCGGATCCGCGGCGACCTGGATTTCCGCCCGGAACTCGAACAGCGGCACGGTGTCGATGACGGATGCGGCGCCGGCGGCGACGCCGGACGCGGACGCGTGGGCAATGCTTTCTGTCGTCATGCCGGAAATCCTCGCGACCGCCTCCGGGTACGGTCAACGCGTTCTTTGAGGGTGCGTCAAGTCCTCACAAGCAGAATCATTTTGCCGTGCACTTCGCCGTTTTCCAGGCGGCGGTGCGCCTCGGCCGCCGCGTTCAGCGGCAGCATCTCTGTCGCGCGGGGGGCCAGGGCCCGTTCCGCCGTGAGCCGGCCTACTGCGGCGGCCGCCTCGGCCAGTTCGGGGACGGTGGCGTGCGAGATGGCGAAGCCGTGCACCGAGCCCTCCTTCAGGTACAGGGGGCCCGCGGGCAGCGCGGGGCGGGTGCGCAGGCCCGCCAGCAGGACGATCCGGCCGCGCCGCGCCAGCGCGTCCACGGCGAGCGGGAGGTCGTTGACGCCGGCCGTGTCCAGCCACACCCCGGCGCCGGACGGGCAGGCCGCCCGGATCCGGGCGGCCGGGTCGGGAGCACGGTGGTCGACGAACTCGGCGGCACCGAGGGAGCGGCAGCGCTCCTCGTCGCGCGCCGAGGCCACGGCGACGACCCGGGCCCCGGCGCGGGCGGCCAGCACCACCGCCGCCCCGCCCACGTTCCCGGCGGCGCCGACGACGACCACGCTCTCGCCGGCCCGCAGCCGGCCGTGCGTGAACAGGCCGAGGTGGGCGGTCGCCGCGCCGTGCGCCACCGCCACCGTGTCCAGCGGGTCGGCGCCGGGCGGCAGGTGGTACAGCCGGTCGACCGGCACCACCGCCCGCTCGGCGGCGGCGCCCTGCCGCCCCTCGTGCCCCAGGCTGTTGCACCACACCCGGTCCCCGGGCGCGAAGCCGGGCGCGCCGGGCCCGGCCGCGACGACCGTGCCCACGAGGTCGCGGCCGACGACGAACGGCAGCGGGACGGGGGTGCGCCATGCGCCGGAGCGGACGAAGGTGTCGACGTGGTTCACGGCGACCGCGTCGACCGCCACCAGGACGTCCGTGGGTCCGGGCACCGGGTCGGGCAGCTCTCCGTGACGGATGACCTCGGGCGGGCCGAACCGGTCGATGTACGCAGCGAGCATGGGCGGGTCTCTCTCCGGAATCCGGGCGGGGGCGGGAGGACAGCGGCGGTGGGAGCAGGAAGACGGTGGCAGGGCGGCGGTGGCGGGGAACGGGCGCGTGGAGAGCAGGATGCGGCAGGCGGGACGTGCGGCGCCGTCAGGTGCGGTTCCGTGTCGCGAGGTACCGCCGGTACCAGGCGGCCGCCTCCGCCAGCCGCGCCGCGTGGCCCGGTCCGGGCGGACAGCCGGTCAGGGACCACAGCGTGCTGCGGTACCAGCGGTCCTCGGCGAGCAGCCGCGCCTGGTGCGCGCTGACGGTGCCGGGCGCCTCGGCCAGGCGGGCCAGGTAGGCGTCCAGGGGCAGGCCGGCCGACGGGACCGGCAGGCCGAGGGTGTCGCCGAGCAGGCCGGTGAACTCGCGCAGGGTGAGGGTGTCCGGGTGGGCGGCGTGGTGGACGGTGCCCGGGGCGACGAGGCCGGGGTCGCGGGCCAGGGCGGCCAGCAGCCGGGCCAGGTCGTCGACCGCCAGCAGTGACAGCCGGGCCCGGCCGTCCTCCGGCAACGCCGGTACGCGGTCGAGCAGTTCGGCGAGGGAGGGGACCACCCACACGTCCCCGGCGCCGTACACCAGCGGCGCCCGGATTACCGTGCCGCCCGCGGCGCGCACGGCGCGCTCGGCCAGCAGCCGGGTGCGGCTGGTCGCCGAGGCGGGCGCGGGCTCGCGTTCGTGCTCGGTCAGGCCCCGGTGCGGTCCGGCGCCGTAGACGGCGGTGGTGGAGAGCAGGACGGTCCGGCGGACCCCGGCGCGCGCGGCCTCGGCGAGCAGGGCGCGGGTGCCGTCGACGTTGACCGCCCGGCACCTGTCCTCGTCGCCGCCGACGTGGGAGGCGCAGTGCAGCACGGTGTCCACGCCGCCGCACGCGCCGCGCAGCGAGGCGGGATCGGTGAGGTCCCCGCCGGTGTACTCGACGCCGGGTACCGCGTCGGACGGGAACGGCAGCCGGCGCGCCAGCGCCGTCACCGTGGACGCGTCGTCGTGGGCCAGCGCCCGCAGCACCGCCGAGCCGATGAACCCGGTGCCGCCGGTGACCAGGATCCGCCCGGTCACGACGCACCGCCGGCGACCGGACGCGCCGTGAGCACGCCTTCGGCGGCGACCTCGCCGTCCTGCACCAGGGTCACCCGGACCGGGAGGCCGCCGCCCGGGAGCGGGCGCCCGAGGGAGGCGGTGACGTGGCACGGACGGTCGAGTTCCACGTACCGGCGGAACCCGGCGTCCAGGGAGGGGACCACCATGTGCGGGTACCCGGTGGCCAGCTGGGCGGCCTGCCGCATCGCCTCGACGATCGCGCGGCCGGGCAGGTGGTCGCTCTGGCTGTCGAAGACGACCGGGTGGCCGCGCTCGGCCCGCAGCCGCCACACCCCGGGCGTCCCGGTGGCCGCGAGCAGCACGTCCCGGGCCCGGGTGCGCCCGGCCAGCGCGGGCGTCACCGGCTCGGACCCGTCGACGGCGGCGGGCACCGCGACGACGGCGGGCGCCGCAACGACGGCCGGCGCCGCAACGGCGGTGGGCGCCATGCCTGCCGTGGGCGCCGCGACGGCCGTGGGCGTCGTGGGGCGGGCCGGGCGCAGTCTGCGGTAGGCGGCCCGGGTGACGCAGGTCGCCGAGGCGCCGCGGCGGCCGACCCGGAGGCCGCCGCGCCAGAGGTCCACCTCCAGGTGGAAGGAGGCCAGCCGGCCGCCGCGCCGGCGCACGTCGTCGCACCGCACGACCGCGGTCGCCGGGGAGAGCGGGACGCCGGCCGCGAGGACGTCGCCGGGCACCTCGTACCGCAGGTCCCACAGCAGGAAGTGCAGGTCGGTCGGGGCGCCGTAGGCCATGTGCGCGACGGCCGCGCCCGCCTGGCGGATCGTCTCCGCCATCAGCATCGGGTTGTCGCCGCCGCCCGCGACCGGGCCGAACAGCGCGTGGGCGCGGGGCCAGCGGGCGGCCATCCGGTGGGTTCCGTCGGCACCGGTCTGGAAATGGGTGATCAGGACGTCGTCGTCGGCACTCCGGTGGACGAACTCCCGCGGGACCGGCAGGCGGGTGGAGTGGTCGGGCGGGGCGAGGAGCATGGTCACGGGTGGTGTCCCCTTCAGCGAGTGGCCCGGTGTCACATGAAAACAAACGGGATGAGCGGTCTCTTTCTTTGGATAAACCAGGGCGCTTGCCAGGTGACCCAACAACCCCATAAGGGGACAGGTCGCCCTCGGCGGCATCGTTCCGCCCATGGTCGGTAGGAGGGACCTACGGAAACAGACCGCATGGTCGGCTAGAATGGCGGTGCAATCGCCTCGGAGGGAAGACATGGCCAAGCAGGCGCGCGCGGTGCAGACCCGGCGCTCGATCGTGGAAGCCGCAGCGAGCGTGTTCGCCGAGTGCGGCTACGAACGCGCGGCCACCTCGGAGATCCTGCGGCGGGCGAACGTCACCAAGGGCGCGATGTACTTCCACTTCCCGTCCAAGGAGTCACTCGCCCAGGCGATCATGGACGGGCAGACCTCTCTGGTCACCGTTCCCCCGCAGCTGTCACCCCTGCAGTCGGTCATCGACATCACCCACCAGTTCGCGCACGTGCTGCGCCACGACGCCCTGGCCAGGGCGGGCACCCGGCTGTCCATCGAGGGCGTGTTCTTCCACGGCACCCATCCCTGGGACGACTGGTTCGACCTCACCACCCGGCTGCTGGCCGAGGGACAGGAACAGGGCGAGGTGCTGCCGCAGGTGGTACCACGGGAGACCGCCGAGTTCGTCGTGGCCACCTTCACCGGGGTGCAGCTGGTCTCCGAGGCCGTCAGCCGGCGGGCCGACCTGCGGGTACGGGTCGGCGTGATGTGGCGTCACATCCTGCCGTCCATCGCCCACCCGGCCACCATCGCCCGGCTGCGCCCGGAGGGCGCCACCGACCCGGCCGAACAGGTCGCCCGCCGGAACGCCGATGCCGAGACCACCGGCCAGGACACCGACACCGGGACCACCGGCCAGGACGCCGACAGCACCGACCGCGGCGCGGGGGTCACGGCCGGCACCGGCTGAGGCACCCGGCCGCGGCTCCGTGGGCATGCCCGCCGTCAGCAGGGCGAGCCCCCGGGGCACCAGCACCGCCGGCACGGCCCGGTACCCGGTCACCGCCGCTCTCCCAGCAGGGCCGCGGCGTGCGCCGCGGAGGCCAGCGTGACGTGCCGGTGCCAGCCGTGGAAGGAACGGCCCGCGAACTCGCTGAGCCCGCTCGGCTCACCGACCTCCCGGTAGTCGCGGGCCACCCGGCGCACCAGCTTGCCCAGGCGCAGCAGCGCGCCCGGTGGCGCCGCGCCCATGCCGGTCAGCCACAGCTCGGCCGGCGGGCGCCGCGGATCGCGCCACTCACCGAGCAGCAGCATCCGCCCCCGCCCGGCCTCGGCGGCAGCGGGCCGGGACGGCTCGCGCGCCGGCTCCACCCGTATCGCCGCCGCCAGCGAGGTGCGCACGGCCGGCGTCGGCGCACTCGGGTCCAGCCACCGGACGGGACGGCGTAACCCGCTGACGGACCGCATGATGTGCTGCGCCGGCAGCGCCCCGGCGCCGTACCCCGGCAGGGCCGGGTCCGCGACGGTCAGCCGGTCGCCCGGGTCGATCCGTGCCAGGAACGGAACGCCCAGCGCGGCGAAGGTGTCGAGCGCGCCCCGCACCTGGGGGGAGCGGGCGTCCAGCACCACCGGCCGCACCGGCAGCCCCCATCCGGCGACCTCCAGGACGACGGCCGCGGCGCAGGCCGCCAGCGTCTCCTCGGGCAGTTCCTCGGGGATCTCCGCCCGGCGCCGCCGGTCGGAGTCGTCGAGCCACGAACCCGGCAGGTACATACGCCAGTTGACCGGGGCACTCACCCCCTGGCCCGCCAGCCACAGGCCGAAGGCCTGCTGGCCGTTGACGGTCTGGCCGAGGTGCGGCACGAAATGCCGGCCGACGCCGACCGAGTGCTCGCCCACCTTGGGTATCTGCACCGACTGCACCACCCAGGCCTGCGGCTCCACGGCCTTGTGCACGTACTCCGCGAGCGCGCGGCGCATCGGCGCCCACTCCCACGGGGAGCAGGACACGAAGTGGTGCAGGCTCTGCTCGGCGGCCGAGCCGCCGGTGACGCTGGCGATGTTGCGGATCGACTTGCGCCCCTTGGCCGTCAGCAGTCCGCGCAGGTACTTCGCTCCCTTGTCCCGCTGGTCCCGCCGCCGCAGCGAGGCGAAGAGCAGGTCGGTCAGTTCGGCCAGGCCGGCCTCCGCGGGAGATGTTTCAGGCCTCAGGACGGCAGTGCTCACAGTGTCCCCCTTCGGTGTGTCGTGTCGTGCAGCCACCTGAATGCTCAAGAACAAGCCATACATTAAAAACCGGGCGCGCGGTCTGTCAACGCCCCCAGGTCAGGGCCTCCTGGCTCGCAGCCTGCCCCGAAAACCCGCAGGTTCTCGTCATTTGACGGGGAGAATGTCATGGATCAAGCCATTCAGCCCCTGACCTTTGACAGACCGCACGCCCGGTTTCTACTGTCGTCGTATTGACGATCAAACGAGGAGCTGGTCGTGATGAAGCAGGAGCGGGCCGAGCGCACCCGGGCCAGGCTGGTCCGGGCCGCCTCGACGGTGTTCGACGACGTCGGCTACGAGCGGGCCGCCCTGTCGGCGATCAGTGAACGGGCCCAGGTCACCAAGGGGGCACTGACCTTCCACTTCGCGGCCAAGTCCGACCTCGCGCGGGCCGTCCAGGCCGAGGCGTGCCGGGTGTCGGGCGCGGTGCTGGCGGACTTGGCGGACCGGCAGGGGCCGGGCTTCGAGATCGCGGTCGACATGGCCGACGCGCTCGTACGGATGCTGCAGGGCGACATCGTCGTCCGCGCGGGGGCGCGCCTGGCCCACGAGATCGAGACGCCCGACGACCCCTCGCTGCACTGCCATCTCAACTGGCTCGGCGCCCTGTTCCGGGCCCTGCGGCGGGCCCGCGCGGACGGTTCCCTGCTGTCCGGCGTCGAGGTCCGCCCGGCCACCGGTCTGCTGATGTCCCTGGTGGTCGGCGCCACGTCGATGAGCCGCTCGCCGGCGGAGATCGCCTTCGGCGACGGCCCGTTCGCCTCCCGCCGGTCGACCCAGGAGTGGCTGGTGCGGATGCTGGAGGTGGTACGGCCGGCGCTGTCGGAGAGCTGCACCCCCGCGGGAGCGCCCTCGGAGTAGGAGCGCGCACGCCGGAAGGCGGGTCCCCCGGCCGACCGCACCGCGGAACCCGCCTCACATCCGGAACGGCGGACGATCTTCCGGCCTCCCCCGGACGGACGGTGCCTCCGGCCCGGCCCGGGGCACGGCGGACGGTGCCACCAGCCTGCCCCGGGGCGCGGCGGACGGTGCCACCGGCCTGCCCCGGATCGCGGTGGACAGGCTTCCGGCCGGCCCCGTGGCCCGACGGCCGCCTTCGCCGCCCACTGCGCACCGCCGCCTGCCCGCCACAGCCACAGCCACAGCCACAGCCACCCGGAACGCCTCGGGCCACGTGCCGGTGCGCGAAACGCCTGTTCCCCGCACCACATCGTGGTGCGGGGACGCCGAGGATCACCGGCACGCGATGTCAGCGTCGGCGTGCCTGATGGGTCGGGTGGGCCGCATGGGCCGCGGTTTTTTTTCGGTGGATCAGGTGGGTCGGATGGGCCAGGCAGGCCGTATCAGTCGGTCGTCCAGACCTCGTCCGCGCGTCCCGCCTGCACGTGCGTCCAGCCGTACTCCAGTTCCCGGCTCGGGCAGGCGTACCCGGTGCGGACGCCCGTGGTGGCGTGCAGTTCCTCGGCGAGGACCATCTGGGCGATACGGTTCTCCGCGGCTCCGTGCGGTCCGGGGGCCGCGAGGACGACGTCCACCGGGGCCGAGCGGGCGACCCGGCGGACGACGTCGGCCAGTCGCCGTACGGCGGCGGTGTCCACGCCCGGCGCCGGCACCAGCAGCCCCACCTCGGCCCGCCGCAGCCGCTCCACCCGCGCCGCCAGTTCCTCGGCGCCGTCGCCGGCGCCCACCTCCACCAGCACCCCCGCCAGCTCGGCCAGCCGCCGCACCGGCGCCTCGGGCAGCGCGGTGAACGAGGCGCCCGCGCCCGAGGCGAAGTCCCGGTCCAGCCGCTGGATCTGACGTACCGACAACTGGCCCGCCCGGGTGAGCAGGCGCAGCGTCAGCGCGTCCAGCGGGGCGCCGCGGTGGGCCTCGGGCGTCTCCCACAGGCGGCGGCTCGCCCAGGCCGCGTCCTGGACGCCGGTCACCACCGGCCGCCGGACCGCCTCGTACGCGGCGAGCGCGGCCGGCACGTCGAGCGGGCCGGCCGCGGTGAGGGCGGCGACCAGTTCGGCCGCGTCCTCCAGGGCCATCGTCGTGCCGGAGCCCATCGAGAAGTGGGCGGTGTGCACGGCGTCGCCGATGCCGACGAGGTTCTTGTGGTGCCAGCGCGCGGCCGACACCTGCGGGAAGCGCAGCCAGCGCGAGCCGTTGCCGTACAGCCGTCCGCCGCCGAGCTGGTCGGCGAACACCTCGCGGGCGAAGGCCATGGCCCGCTCGTCGGTGAAGTCGGCGGGCCTGGTGTGCCCGTCGGTGAAGCCGGCCCGCCGCCAGCTCCAGGCGTCCATCTCCACCAGGAAGGTGCAGCGGTCCGGCGCGTACGGGTAGGCGTGGGCGGCGACCGGCCCGTAGGGGCTGTCGGCGAACAGGAACGTCATGTCCTCGAAGACCCGGTCGGAGGCGAACCAGGCGTACCGGCTCTCCCCCGCGCCCACCCGCGCGCCCAGGTCCTCGGCGAAGGCGCCGCGGCTGCGGCTGCCCGCCCCGTCGGCCGCGACGACCACGTCGTACCGGTCGAGCAGGGACGCCGGATCGACCTCGGTCCGGTAGTGCAGCCCGGCGCCGGCCGCGGCGGCCCGCCGTTGGAGCATGCCCAGCATCGCCCGGCGTTCCACGGCGGCGAAGCCGTGGCCCGAGGCGCTGACCCGTTCGCCGTCGCGGCGCACCTCCACGTTGTCCCAGCGGGCCCCGGCGTCGAGGATGCCGGCCACCACCTCCGGCGCGAGACGGCGCAGCCGCATCAGGCTCAGCCGGGAGAAGACCACCCCGAAGCCGAACGTGGCGTCCGGCGCGCTGCGCTCGAAGACGTCCACCCGGTGGTCGCCGGCCCGGCGCATGAGCAGCGCGAAGAACAGCCCGGCGGGCCCGCCGCCGACGCACGCGACCCTCATCGCCCCGCTCCCGCCGTCGCCAGCCGCTCCTTGAGGACCCGGCGCAGCACCTTGCCGGCCGCGTTGCGCGGGATCTCCTCGGCGAAGTGCACGGCGGCCGGCCGCTTGTAGCTGCCGAGCTGGGCGGCGCACGCACCGAACAGTTCGGGCACCGTCGGCCGCCGTCCCCCGTCCGCCACCACGAACGCGACCGGCACCTGCCCCCACTCCTCGGACGGCGCCGCGACCACCGCCACGTCCCGGACGCCCGCCACCTCGCCGAGGACCCGCTCGATCTCGGCCGGGTAGACGTTCTGCCCGCCGCGGACGATGACGTCGCCGCGCCGGTCGACCAGGTGGATCAGGCCCCCGGGGTCCATGTATCCGAGGTCCCCGGTGTGCAGCCGGCCGTCGCGGATGCTGCGGGCGGTGGCCTCGGGGTCGTTCCAGTAGCCGCGCATCACGCCGTCGCCCCGGACGCACACCTCGCCGGTCTCCCCGTACGGCACCGGGCGGCCGTCCTCGTCGAGGATCTCGATGTGGCAGCCGGGCAGCATCCGGCCGGCCGAGGCCAGGGGCACGTCCCCGTCGAGGGTGTAGCGGGCGGTGGCGATCGGGCCGCCCTCGGACAGGCCGTAGGAGTTGCGCACGGGGACGCCGAACCGCTCCAGCGCCTCCCGCAGCAGCGGCTCCGGCATGGGGGCGCCGCCGAAGATCACCTCGCGCAGGCTGGAGAGGTCGGTGGCCGCGAACGCCTTGGCCCGCAGGACGAAGCGGATCATCGACGGCACCAGGAAGGCGGTGGTCGCCGCGAACCGCTGCACGTTGGCGAGGAACCGCTGCGGGGTGAACTCGCCCTGCACCACGAGGGTTCCGCCCGCCGCGAGCAGCGCCAGGCCCACCACCATGCTGCCGTGGAACAGCGGGCACGGGTACAGCAGCACGTCGTCGGCGGTGAAGCCGAAGTCGGCGACCGTCGCCGTGTAGCCCGCGGCGATCGCACGGTGGGTGAGGGCGACGCCCTTGGCGCGTCCGGAGGTCGCGGAGGTGTGCACCACGGCGAAGACGTCGTCCGGGTCCGGCAGCGGCAGCGCCCGCCGCGGGGTGTCGTACAGTGCGGCGAACCGCGGGGAGTCCAGCAGCACCCGGGTGCCCGCGCCGAGGGCGTCGCCGAGCCGGGCGGCGGCCGCCGGGTCGGCGATCACGCAGGCCGGTTCGGCGTTGCCCACGATGTGCGCGACCTCGGGGGCCGGGAACGTCGGGTTGACCGGGCACACCGCGACACCTGCCTTGGCGGCGGCGACGTACAGCTCGACGACCTCCAGGCGGTTGCGGGAGACCACCGCGAACCGGTCGCCGGGCGTGAGGCCGAGGTCCAGCAGCCCGCAGGCCAGGGCGTCGGTGCGGTCGTCCAGCTCCTGCCAGGTCAGCGTGCGGGTCTCGTCGGCGAGGGCGGGCGCGCCGGGGGCGAGCTGCCGGCGCCGGCGCACCGCGTGGGCCAGCCACATCAGCCGCTCACCCCCGCGGCCCTGAGCACCCGGTCGATGCCGTCGATGGTGTACAGGCCGGCCATCTCGTCGTCGTCGAGGGCGACGCCGGTGCGTTCCTCGATGGCGAGCGCGAGCCGGATCAGCTCACCGGAGTTGATGCCGGCCGACAGCAGGTCGGCGTCGTCGGCCAGCTCGTCGAACAGGCCGGGCACGTCGACGAGTTCCAGCAGCAGCCGGCGGCCGGGGGAGGCGACGTCGTTCATCGCGGGGTCCTTTCGCGGGGCGGGACGGGGTGGGGGCGGGATCAGCGGCGCGCGGGACGCGGGACGGGGTGGGGGCGGGGTCAGCGGCGCGCGGGTCGCGGGACGGGGTGGGGGCGGGATCAGCGGCGCGCGGGTCGCGGGACGGGGTGGGGGCGGGATCAGCGGCGCGCGGGCTCGGGCTGCTGCGGGACCGCCTGGAGGCGGCGTACGGGGGGCGCCTCGCCGCCCTCCCGCAGCCCTATCCGCCGGTGCAGGCGGGCCAGCGGGGCCGGGGCCCACCAGTTGAAGCGGCCGGCCAGCCGCATGAACGCCGGGACGAGCACGCCGCGCACGAGGGTGGCGTCCATCAGGACGGCGACGGCGAGACCGAAGCCGAGCATCTTCATGTACGTGATGCCGGAGACCAGGAAGGACAGGAACACCAGCGCCATCAGCAGGGCCGCCGCGGTGACCAGGCCGCCGGTGCGCTCCAGGCCGCGGGCCACGGCACGGGTGTTGTCGCCGGTGAGTTCGTACTCCTCCTTGATCCGCGACAGCAGGAAGACCTCGTAGTCCATGGACAGCCCGAACGCGACGCAGAACATCATGATCGGGTTGGTCGCGACGGTGGTGCCGGTGGTGGTGAAGTCGCCGACCAGCCACTTCAGGTGGCCGTCCTGGAAGACCCACACGATGGAGCCGAACGTCGCGGTGAGGCTGAACAGGTTGAGCACCAGCGCCTTCAGCGGCATCAGCACACTGCCGCTGAGCAGGAACAGCAGCACGAACATGCTGACCGCGACGATCAGCAGGCCGTACGGCAGCCGGTCGCCGAGCGCGGACATGGTGTCCTTGAACGAGGCCGCCGTGCCGCCCACCCGCACCGCGAACGGCGCGGGCGTCCGGCGCACCTCGCTCACCAGGCGCTGCCCGGCGTCGCTGTAGGGGTCGACGTCGGGCACCAGCAGCAGCCAGGTGCCGTCCTCGCCGGCGAACTGCCGGTACAGCGGGCCGGACCCGTCGGCGACCTTGCGGCCGTCGGTCCAGGAGCCGGCCAGCCCGTCGACGCGGGCCACGTCGGGCAGCCGCGACAGCCGCTCGGTGTAGTCGGCGACCCGCGCCCGGCTCGCGGCGCCGTCCGCCTTGATCAGCATCGGCGACATCGCCTGGGCCGCGTAGTCCCGCGTGATGACGTCGCCGACCCGGTGGGCCTCGGCGTCCGCGGGCAGCCCGCGCTCGTCGGCGAGGCCGAAGCTGATGCCGGAGAACGGGGTGAGCAGGAACACCATCAGGGCGACGACGGCCGTGGCCAGCGGCAGCGGCCGGCGCATCACCAGGGTCGCGAGCCGGTGCCAGAAGCCGCTGTCCACAGCCGTGGAAGCGCGGCGCCGGCCGAACGACCACTTGTCCACCCGGTGCCCGATGACCGCGAGCAGCGCGGGCAGCACCACCAGGGCGCCCAGCGCGGCGAACGCGACCACCGCGATGCCCGCGTAGGCGAACGACCGCAGGAAGTACATCGGGAAGATCAGCAGCGCCGACAGCGACAGCCCGACCGTCAGCGCGGAGAACAGCACGGTACGGCCGGCCGTGCGCAGGGTGGTGGACAGCGCGTCCGGGACCGGTGCGCCGCGGCGCAGTTCCTCCCGGAAGCGGGAGACCACGAACAGGGCGTAGTCGATGCCGAGTCCGAGGCCGAGCGCGGTGGTGAGGTTCATCGCGAACACCGACACGTCGGTGAAGGCGACCAGCACGCGCAGCACCGCGAGGGTGCCCATGACGGCGACGACGCCGAGGGCCAGCGGCAGCAGGGCGGCGATCACCCCGCGGAAGACCAGGACGAGCAGCAGCAGCGTCAGCGGCAGCACCAGCGCCTCGGCGAGCGCGAGGTCCTTCTGGGTCTGCTCGGTCAGTTCCCGGTAGGCCTCGGCCTGCCCGCCGAAGGTCAGGTCGAGGCCCTGGAAGCCCTTGTCGTAGTGCGGCAGCAGCGCCTCGAGGCTGTCGGCGACCTGGTCCTCGTCGCCGGACAGGTGCGCCAGGACCAGCGCCGAGTCGCCCTTCTCGCTGTGCAGCAGCGGGGCGCGGTCCTGCGACCAGTACGACACCGCCTGCCGCACGCCCGGCTCCTTCGCCAGGGCCGCGGTCAGCGCCAGGCCCTTGCGGGTGGTCGCCGGGTCGTCGATGCCGGCGGGGGTGCGGACGAGGATCACCAGGTTCGGCGAACCGCTGCCGAACTCGTCGGCGACCGCGTCGGCGGCCCGGGTGGACTCGGAGGACGGGACCTGGTAGCCGCCCGCGGACAGTCTGTCGGCGACGCCGCCGCCCAGCGCCCCGCCCAGGGCCACGAACAGCAGCGTCAGCACCAGGACGAGTTTGCGGCGGCCCACTGCCAAGGCGGCGAGCTTGTGGAGCATGGCACCCTCTCAGGGGTCGGTGGGCGCCGGGCCCTGCCGTCCGGACCGGTGCGGCCGGACGACAGGCCCTAGCGGCCCATGAGTTGGTTGCAGGCGAGCGTGACGCGGCCGCCGAAGGCGCAGTCGTGCGCGACGAGCGGCCGGTCGGCCGCGGCCGGCCAGGCGAGCAGCCGGTTGTGGACGGAGCCCCTGCAGAAGTCGGTGAACGCCGGGTTGCTCGTGCGGTGCCGGCGGGCCAGGAAGGCGAGGACCGGGTCCAGCGGCAGCCAGCGGTCGCCCTCCAGCACCTCGGTCCAGGCGTGCTCGACGCCCACCAGACCGAGGACGAAGCCGACCCGGACCCGGGCGGTCAGGCCCGCCTCGCGGGCGCGCCGCTCCATGATCCACGCGGCGACCCGGCAGTCGACCATGCCGTGCGCGGCCGCCGTCGCCGGCAGCGCCCGCAGGCGGTGCGGCAGCCAGCCGAACTGGTACGTGCCGTCGTCGAGTTCGGCGAGCAGATCGTCGTACACCGCGCGCACGGCGGCCGTGCGGGGCGCGTCGGGCAGGCCCCGGGTGACCACGGTGGCGACGGTGTGGTCGCCGGCGTCGGCGAAGTCGAGCAGGGTGCCGTCCAGCAGTTCCGGTTCGGGTGCCGTGGGCCGTTCGCCCGGGCAGCCGTCGGCGTCGCAGGGCGCGGTGAGCCGCAGCCGCCAGGTGCGCTCCTTGACCCACCCCTCCGGCTCCCCGGCCGCCATCCGCAGCATCCGGCCCTCCGCCAGCTCGCCCAGGGACCTGCCGAGTCCGGCGGCGAGGCCGAGGTTGGCGACGTCGTGGTAGTCGAGCCGGGGTCCGCCGCACCGTTCCTCGGCGGGCAGCCCCGCGTCGATCAGCGCGTGCACGGTCTCGACGCTCGCGCCGAGCTGCTTCGCGGCCTCGGTGACGTCCAGGGTCGCCCGGAAGTACGGCCCGGGGACGCGGCGCAGGCGGTCCAGGGCGCCGAGCCAGGTGTCAGCCGCGGCCGAGGTGTGCGACGTCATGTGCCCTCACTCCTTCCAGCACTCGTGCCGCCTCCGCCCGCTTGACCTTCCAGGTCGCGGTGTGCGGGATGTCGTCCCAGGCCAGCCGGACCGGCTCGGCGACCGGCCGCAGCCCGGCGACCGCCGCGCGCCAGGCCCGGGCGTCCAGCGGGCGGTCACCGCGGGTGCACACCACCGGCACCGGCGGGCCGCCCCGGACGGGGATCAGCACCGCCTCGGTCAGCTCCGGGACGCGCTCCAGGATCGTGTCCTCCAGCGCCAGCAGGCTGTCCACGCCCGGCTCGCGGTCGACGATCCGGTCGTACAGGTGCAGGCATCCCCGGTGCGTGACGACCCCGAAGTCGCCCATCGCCCACCAGCCGTCCACCCGCTGGTCCGGGGTGCCGAGGTAGGACGGGGTGACCGCGGAGGTCCGCGCCAGGATGGCGCCCGCCGTCCCCCGGCCCACCGCGCCGGCGCCGTCGGGGCCGGCGATGCGCACCTGGGACTGGCCGGGCAGCGGACGCCCCACGCACCGCCCGTCGGCGCACCGCCCCGCGCGCCCGCGCCGGTAGAACTTCATCGCCACCGGCCCGGTCTCCGACTGCCCGTACACCTGGACGTACCGGGCGTGCCGGCGCCCCGCCCCGAGCAGCGTCCGGATGGTCCGCGGGTGCGCGGCGTCGAAGGTGCTGAGGAACATCCGCACCGGCGCCAGCAGTTCGGGCCGCTCGTCGGCGAGCTCCTCCCAGCGGATGAACGCGTTGGGCACCGTCTCGACGAACCCCGGCCGCACCCGCTCCAGCATCCGGGCCGCGTTCCGCGGGTCCGGTTCGGTCATGAAGCCGAACGGCAGCCCCAGCGCGAGCGTCGAGACGATCGCGGCCATGGTCCGCACGTGCACCGGCGAGATGCACACCAGGTAGGGGTCCTTCACCCGCAGCAGCCGGCCGATGACCGTCTGCGGGCGGGCCTGCCCGGCGAAGGTCCGCGCGGTCTGCCGCACCAGCTTCGGCACGCCCGTCGTCCCCGAGGTGTGGGTGACCAGCTGCTCGGTGTCCGGCGCGGGCGCCGACACCTCGGGCAGGTCGGCGGGCACCAGGTCGGTCAGCGACCGGCCGCCGGGGCCGACGTACCAGCGCCGCGGGCCGCCGGCCGGCAGCTCGCCGAGGACGCCGAGCCCGTCGGCGTACGCGTCGGTGACGATCACCCCCGGCCGCGCCCGCTCCACCAGCACCGGCAGCTCGTGCCGGCCCACGGTGGGGTGGATCAGGACCGGTACGGCGCCCAGCCGGGCGCAGGCGAACGCCAGCAGCGGCACGTCGAACCCGGGCCGCTTGACCACCATCACCCGGCCGCCCGGGGAGACGCCCGCGGCGGCCAGCAGCCGGGCCGCGCGGTCCACCAGGTCGGCGAAGGTGACGTAGTCCAGTTCGGTGCCCGCGTCCGGGAACAGGTCCAGCGGCCGGTCCAGCCGGAGCGGGACGCGGCCGTGCCGCCGGGCGGCGAGGGCCGGGGCCGTGGGCAGCGCCAGGTGGCCCGGCGTGCGGCGGGCCATCACCGGCCGCCCGGCACGGCGGGCAGCCGCCGCGCCTTCGCGGCGACGTGGACGGCCAGGACGTCGAAGGACGAGATGTCGTCGTCGAGGTCCCACTCGAAGCCGAACTCGTCCTCCACGGCGGCCAGCAGCTGGATGAAGCCGGCCGACGTCAGTCCGAGGTTCCACAGGGAGCCGGAGCGGGCCGCCGGGTCGGCCGGCGCCGGCTCCCCCGTGACCTGCGTCCAGACCTCGCCCAGGGCGGCGGTCACCGCGTCGTTGTCGTGCATGATTCCTCCGAAGTCGCCGGGGTGGGACGGCGGTGGCCCGGTCAGGCCACCACCGGGTGCAGGGTGCGCGTGGGGCCCGACTTCTCGACGTACGTCGGCTGCCGGCGGAGGTAGTAGAGGACGTACTCCTGGATCTCCTCCGGGTCGAGCGGGGCGTGGCAGGAGCCGGCGCCGCAGACGTCCTCCGTGTGGGAGAGGTCGAACTTCTTGGCGTTCTTGACGTACGAGCCGTAGAACGCCATGCCCTTGTCGAGCTGCTCGTCCAGGGCCGTGAAGGTGTCCGGGTCGGTGACCCACTCCGGCTCGCGCAGCCCGACCAGCCGCATGATGGTGGAAAGCACCTGGCCGGCGGGCGCGGTGGCGGAGTTGCCGAGGTGGAAGTACGTCTCCGGCGAGTCCGACAGGGCGATGCTCACCGCGTTGCGGGCCACGATGTCGACCGGGACCAGGTTGACGGGGCAGTCCGGCTCGGCGATCAGGCGCATCCGGGCGTGGTCCAGCAGCGTGCCGACCTTGCGGCGGGCCAGCTTCTCGAACACCATCACCTGGCGCGCGAAGCCGTACATCCCCGACCAGTTCAGGCCGTGCCGGGTCAGGCTGTGGCCGATGACGACGGTGGGCCGCAGGACGCGGATCCGGTCGAAGTCGCCCGCCGCCTCCCGCACCAGCGCCTCGGCACGGATCTTGGTCTCCTCGTAGCAGTTGTTGGCGAGGGACACGTCCGTCACCGGGCCCTCCGGGACGGCGCCGCGGCGGGCGCCGGCCACGTAGGCGGTGCTGACGTAGTTGACGGTGCGGGCGCCCGAAGTCCGCGCCAGGTCGAGCACGTTGCGGGTGCCGCCGACGTTGAGCCGCTCGATCTCGGCGCGGTACTCCTCCTCGTAGCGCAGGGAGGCGGCGGAGTGCCACAGCTCGTCGACCCGGGGCAGCTCGGCCGGGTCGACGCCGCAGCCGGGCAGGGAGATGTCGCCGCGTATCGCCGTCGTCCGGCGGGCGACGGCGTCCTCCAGGTCGGCCCGGCCGTAGCCGCGGGCCATGGAGACCAGGGCCTCGTGCAGGCGCCGCTGGGCGTCGGCGGCGTCCTCGCCCCGGACCAGGGCGTGGATGTGGTCGTCGGTGCGGTCCAGCAGCTCCAGGACGACGGCTCCGCCGACGAACCCGGTGGCTCCGGTGAGCAGGCGTGTGGTCATGGGGTTCCCTTCAAGGACGGGGACGGATCACGCGGCGGCCGCGGCGCCCTGCCGCTCGGCGGCCCGCGCGGCCTCGCACTCGCGGACGAACTCCGCGGTGGCCTTCTGGAAGCCGGCCGGGTCGTCGAAGAACGGCACGTGACCGGCGCGGGGCAGGGTGACCTCACGGCTGTCGGGGATGCGCGCCAGGGCGTCCTCGATGACGGAGCGGCTCCAGGCGAAGTCGCCGTCGCCGTTGATGATCAGCGTGGGCTGGGTGAGGGTCGCGAGCTTGTCCGGGTCGTCCTCGACCTCCAGGGAGGCCTTGAGGTTCTCCGCGATGGAGCTCTTGGACAGCAGCGCGAGGAAGTTGTCGCGCAGCGCCAGGTAGGCCGCCGTGCCGCCCGCGTGCACCAGCTGGTCGGGGAAGACCAGCGGGTAGAGCAGGTTGAACAGGCCGGTGGTGCCGCCGCTCTCCAGCGTCGCCAGCCAGTGCTTGCTGAGCAGGATCCGGCGCAGGCTGCCGTTGGGGGAGAACGCCGGCCCGATCAGCACCAGCCCGGCCACCCGCTCCGGGTACTTGTAGGTGAACTCGCGCGCGATCAGCGTGGAGATCGACGTGGCGACCAGGTACGTCTGCTCGATGCCCCGGTGGTCGAGCAGGCGGCGCAGGTCCTCGACGTGGTCGTCGAAGGTGGCCGGCGCCGGGCCGGGCGTGGAGGCGCCCTGGTTGCGCAGGTCGTAGTTGAGCAGGCGGAATTCCTTGGCGAGCTCCTGGGTGAAGTTCCCCCAGATCGGGCTGACGATGTAGAAGTTGTTGACGAAGGTCAGCGGAGTTCCGTCGCCGCCGATTCCGCTTTCCTCGTAGTAGAGCTCGCCGCCGTCCGGAAGGGCGATGGCCTCGTGGTTCTTGTACCGGACGTCGAGAACACCGAACTCGGGGTTGGACATTTCTTTTCTCCCTGCTGTCGGGGTGCCGGTATTCACCGGGATTTCTTTTTCCGCGTGGCCGTTACGCGCGCCGCTCAATTCACGGAGGAGACGCTGCCGATGCGCGCCCAGAACGCGCGCACGTGGGTGAGGACCGCCTCCGGCCGCTCCAGCGCGGGCAGCCGGTGCGCACCGTCGACGACGGCGCAGCAGCCCCGCGGGACGGTGGCCGCGGACCGCGCGGCCACCTCGGGCGGCCACATCCGGTCGTCGCTGCCGGCGATGACCAGCACGGGCGCGGTCAGGGTGGGCAGCAGGCCGCCGATGTCGGGCCGGCGCAGCATCATCGCGTGCATCGAACGGTGCATGCCGACGCGGCCGGCCCGCACGAAGGCGTCCCGCACGATCCGCCGGCCCTCCGGGTCGGTGCGCTTGGACCGCCTGGTCAGCAGCGCGTCGGCGACGCCGTCCGCGAGCGGCCGGACCGGCCCGAGCGCACCGTACACACCGGCCAGGACGCGGGTCTGGACGCGCTCGGCGGTCTCCAGCGGGGCGACGGGCGTGGCGACCGTGACCACGCTCAGGCAGCGCCGCGGGTGCCGGGCGGCGAACACCAGGCCGACGTGGCCGCCCCAGGCGCTGCCCAGCCAGTCGACGGCGCCGACGCCGAGGGCGGTGAGCACCTCGCCGGCCGCGTCGGCACAGTCCTCGAGCGTGTAGCCGGCCGGCGGGGCGCCGCTGCGGCCGTGTCCGGGACCGTCGACGAGGACCAGGGTCCGCTCGCCGGCCAGCGAGTCGGCCATGCGCTTCCACTGCGTGCGGTCCACCAGCATGCTGTGCCACAGCAATACCGGCGGCCCGCTTCCGACCACTTCGACGAAAAGGTCCCCGACTTTGGTGGGGATTAATTCGATGCGCGACATGATGGCAATCAATCTCCCGCGTCCGCAGCCGCCCTCGGTCGGCAGCCGGCAAGGGAGATGGTGCGCCACACGACCCCGTGCAGCGGCTGCGGGCAAGGGAGTTCGTCAGGTCCTCGGCGGGAAATATGTCAGGTCCCGCCGCCCTCCTATTCACCGCTTCCCGGAAATGCCGCCGCCGGGTAATCCCGGCGCCCGGCCGGAACCGGCGGCCCGACCTGACACATTCCTTTTCCGCCCTGGCCCGCACCGGCCCGCGCGGGCATGCTCCCGGGGTGGCCGCGCTCTGCGACCACGCCGCCGGCACCGGTACGGGCACCGGTACGGACACCGGTACGGACCGGCACGGACCGGCACGGACAGGCACGGACAGGCATCGGCAGGTATCGGCAGGTATCGGCGAAGGGGAATGTCGTGGACGAAACCATTCTCGTGACCGGGGGCACCGGCACGCTCGGACGCCTCGTGGTCGACCGGCTGCTCGCGGCCGGACGCACGGTGCGCGTGCTCAGCCGCCACACGCCGCCCTCGGACCCGGCGCCGGCCGGCCGCGGGTGGGCGGTCGGCGACCTGCTGTCCGGCGAGGGCGTCGCCGAGGCGGTCCGCGGCGCCGGCACGATCGTGCACTGCGCGACGTCCAGCAACGGCAAGAAGGACGTCGCCGCCACCGGCAAACTGCTCGCGGCCGCCCGGGAGGCCGGCACCCGGCACCTGGTGTACATCTCCATCGTCGGCTGCGACCGGGTGCCCTTCAGCTACTTCAAGGGCAAGCAGGAGTGCGAGCGGCTCGTCGAGGACAGCGGCATCCCGTACACGATCCTGCGCGCGACCCAGTTCCACGACTTCGTCCGCGCCATCTTCGACGGCACCTCGAAGCTCCCCCTGATGCTGGCCCCGGCCTTCTCCTACCAGACCATCTCCGCCGCCGAGGTCGCCGACCGGCTGGCCGCGCTGGCCCTCGGCGCGCCCTCGGGGCGGGTGACGGACATGGGTGGCCCGCAGGTGCGCGAGGCGACCGAGCTGGCCCGCGTCTATCTCCGCGCCCAGGGCCGCAGCCGCAAGGTCGTCGGCCTGCGCCTGCCCGGCAGGACGTTCCGCGCCTTCCGCGAGGGCGGCCACCTGACCGCCTCCCACGCGGTCGGCCGGGGCACCTTCGAGGACCACCTCGCCGAGACGGCGAAGACCACCGCACGATGAGGCACCCGACGCCCGCTACAGCGTGGGGCGCTACGCCGTGGGGCGCTGCGGCGTCGGACACGATGGCGCGGGACGCGACGCCGTGGGGCACGACGGCGCGGGACACGACGGCGCGGGACGCGAGGACGTGAAGGCGCGGACGGCCGACGCGGCGGGCACCCTCGCGACGGCGCCGTACGCACCCGAGTCCGTGGCCGCGCTGTTCGCGCCGCTGCCGGTGAGCGTCGGCATCGCGCGCGTCGGCGAGTACGACCACGACGAACTCCCCGCCGGACTGCGGCTGTCCGGCGCGGGCGCGCGCCGCCGGGCGGAGTTCGCGGCGGGGCGGCTCGCCGCGCACCGCGCCCTGGCGGCGGCGACCGGGCGGGCCCACTGGCCGGCCCGTACGGCGACCGGCGCGCCGGACTGGCCACCGGGCGTGCACGGCTCCCTGAGCCACAGCGGGACCACGGCGGTGTGCGTGGTGACGGCCGCGCCCGGCCCGGGCCCGCGCATCGGCCTCGACATCGAGCCGCTCGCCTCCGCCGCCGCCCTGCACCGGGCCCGCCACCTCATCGCCCGCCCCGCCGAACTGACCGTCATCACCCGCTCCACGGCGCCCCCGCAGCGGACGGTGCTGACGCTGTTCTCCGCCAAGGAGGCCGCGTACAAGGCGGTCCCGCCCGCGCTGCAGCCCCGCCTCTCCTTCCGCGCGGTGGCCCTGGCCTGGAGCCCGGACGGCGCCGCCCCGCACCGCCTGCGCCCGGCCTACGGCCTGCCGGCCTCGCTGACCGTCACGTCGGCGGTCGTCGCCGACCACGTCGTGTCGGCCGCCGTCCACCACCCCTGACAGAGCACGCGAAAAACCCCTCCACCCGCGTTCACGCAGGTGGAGGGGTTTCTGTGTGGAGCCTAGGGGAGTCGAACCCCTGACATCTGCCATGCAAAGACAGCGCTCTACCAACTGAGCTAAGGCCCCGAGACAACAGGCGACCGTCCGGAAGAACCTCCCGCCGGCGGGCGCCGGAGACCAGAGTACCGGGTCACCCCCGGGATCCCGCAAAAAGATTGGGGGTCCCCAGCGGGCGACCACTCTCCGTAAGATGCTCGGCGTGGTTCGCTACAGCGAACCACCGTACTTGGGGAAGCGATGGGGAGACGCAATGGACGCCGCACAGCAGGAAGCGACCGCGAGAGCGCGGGAACTGCAGCGGAACTGGTACGGGGAGCCGCTGGGGGCGCTCTTCCGTAAGCTCATCGACGATCTTGGCCTCAACCAGGCTCGTCTCGCGGGGGTACTGGGACTGTCCGCTCCGATGCTGTCACAGCTGATGAGCGGACAGCGCGCGAAGATCGGCAACCCGGCGGTCGTACAGCGGGTGCAGCTGCTGCAGGACCTGGCGGGACAAGTCGCCGACGGCAGCGTCAGCGCGGCCGAGGCCACCGAGCGGATGGAGGAGATCAAGAAGTCCCAGGGGGGCTCGGTGCTCAGCAACACCACGACCACGACGACCGGTTCGGGAGCGCCGACGGTCAAGCGGGTGGTCCGCGAGATCCAGTCCCTGCTGCGCTCGGTGGCCGCCGCCGGCGACATAATCGACGCCGCCGACAGCCTCGCCCCGACCCACCCCGAACTCGCCGAGTTCCTGCGGGTGTACGGCGCCGGGCGCACCTCCGACGCCGTCGCGCACTACCAGTCCCACCAGAGCTGACCCCGCGGCCCGGTCACCGAAGGGGGTTCGGCAGCCGGGCCGACGACCGCGCACGAGGGGGAGACGGAACAAGGGGGAGACGGAACAAGGGTGAGACGAGGGGGAGTCGTCTCGCTCGCCGCGGGGGAGGCAAGGGAGTGAGGGGGGTGAAGGGGGATGACCGCAGGGGGAGGAGCGACGCACCGCCATGGGTGAGGTCTTCGCCGGCCGGTACGAACTGGTCGACCCGATCGGACGCGGAGGGGTCGGCGCCGTCTGGCGCGCCTGGGACCACCGCCGCCGCCGTTACGTGGCCGCCAAGGTGCTGCAGCAGCGCGACGCCCACTCCCTGCTGCGGTTCGTGCGCGAGCAGGCCCTGCGCATCGACCATCCGCACGTGCTGGCCCCGGCGAGCTGGGCCGCCGACGACGACAAGGTCCTGTTCACCATGGACCTCGTCGCGGGCGGTTCGCTGGTCCATCTCGTCGGGGACTACGGCCCGCTGCCGCCCGTCTTCGTCTGCACCCTGCTAGACCAGCTCCTGTCCGGGCTGGCCGCGGTGCACGCCGAAGGCGTGGTGCACCGCGACATCAAACCCGCCAACGTGCTGCTGGAGGCCACCGGCACCGGCCGTCCGCGCCTGCGGCTGTCCGACTTCGGCATCGCGATGCGGCTGGGCGAACCCCGCCTGACGGAGACCAACCTCGTGGTGGGCACGCCCGGTTATCTGGCGCCCGAACAGATGATGGGCGCCGAACCGGACTTCCCGGCCGACCTGTTCGCCGTGGGCCTGGTCGCCCTCTATCTCCTGGAAGGCGCCAAGCCGGACGCCAAGGCGCTCGTGCAGTACTTCGCCGAGCACGGGACGCCGGGTGCGCCCAAGGGCATCCCCGAGCCGTTGTGGCAGGTCATCGCGACTCTGCTGCAACCGGACCCGCAGGCCCGCTTCCGCACCGCCACGGGGGCACGCAAGGCCCTCGCCTCCGCCGCCGAACTCCTGCCGGAACCCGGCCCGGACGACGAACTGATCGAGATATTCGACCAACTCGGCCCGCTCCCGCCCGGGTTCGCCCCCGACGGCCCCCTGAAACCGGCGTCCGGCGTGACGGCGACCGACAGCACCGCGACCGGGACGGCGACCCCCGCGCCCGCGACCGACCCGAGCGAGCCGTCGGCAGCACCGGCCACCCCCACCCCACCCGAGGCGCCGCCCGCCGACCCCCGCCGCCCCACCGGCCCAGCCACACCGACCGGCCCAGCCACACCGACCGGCCCAGCCACACCGACCAGCCCAGCCAGGCCCACCGGCCCGACCGGGCGTTCCGCACCCACCGGATCCACCGGAGCCACCGGGCCCGCCGCATCCGAATCCACCGGGTCCACCGGATCCGCCATGTCGGACACCGGCAGCTTCCGCCTGCCGCCGCCACCGCAGGACACGGTCACCCCCTCCCCCCGGGCACCGCACCGGCCGCTCCCCGCACCGCCGCAGCCCCACCCGGCGGCGGCCCCGTGGCCCGAGCCCGCCCCCGTCTCCCCCCACGACCCCACGCACGTGCTGCGCTCCCCCCGGCCCCCCGCGCCACCGCAGCGCGCCGACGCCGTGACCGCCGCCTACACCGCCCAGGAACCGCATGCGGCGCCCGTGGTCCAGCAGGCCCCGCGCCCGGGCCACCGCGCCGCCCGCCGTGCGCGCCGCCCCGGCCCGCCCGCCCGGGTGGCCGTCCCCCTCCTGCTGCTGGCCCTGGTCTGCTACGCCGTCGGCTTCTGGGCCCTGACCCGCCTCTGACGCACCTCCGACCCGACTCTGACGCGCCTCCGACCCGCGTGCTGCCCGCCCCCTGCGCGCCCCCGGCTGCCCCGGGGCGGCAGCCCTACCGCACCGGCACGCGCACCCCGGCCCTGCGCCGGGCCGAAGCCGTCCACACCCCCAGCACCACGAGCACCAGCGTCCCCGCGCCGATGCCCCCCGCGGCGAGGGCCTTCATCGCCGTGTCGTCCCCCGCCGCTCCGCCGTCCGCCGCGGCCTGCCGGTCCGCCGCCGTGACCTCGAAGGCGTCCCGCGGCACGGCCCGCCCGGCGTACCCGGGACCGTCGTGCGCCGCGCCGGCGACCCGCACCCGCAGGGTCAGCCCGAAGGGCCCGTCGCCGAAGTCCTCGGCCACCGACTCGGCGAGGTGCACCACGAGGTAGTACGAGCCGGCGAAACGCATCCCGTTCACCCGGTCGGTCACGGCGTACCGGTTGGCGTACTCGACCGGCGGCACGGGAGCGAGGGTGGCCGTCCGCCGGCGTCCGTCGTAACCGACGCCCGTGTCCTCGACGCGGGCGCGCACCGGGTTGTGCAGCGCCAGGGAGAGGGCGCCGACGGCGAAGCCCCTGCCGCCGGTCGAACTGCCCAGTTCGGCGGTGGCGGACAGCTGCTGGCCCCAGTCGACGGGCACCTTGTAGAACAGCGTCTGCCCGGGGCTGACGGCGGCGCGCCACACGCCCTGCCGGACCGGGACCGCGCGGCTGAAGCCCGCGCCGCCCTGACGCTTCTGCGCCTGGCCGGTGAGCGGTGCGGGCGAGGCGGAGTCCCAGACCTCGGGAGCGCTGGTGGTGCCGGTCCGCGTCAGGCCCGGCTCGGTCGCGGCGGCGAGTTCGAGGTCCCAGGCGCCGGGCGAGGATTCCGCCGCGTCGACACGCTCGACGACGACGTAGTACGGGCCGGTGCCCCGGCACACGGGGTCGGCGGGCGAGGTCGTCCGCGCGCCCCAGGCGGTGATCGGGTGCGGGCTGTGCGCGGCGCCGAAGCTCACGCTCTCCCGCGAGCAGGAGCGGCTGTCGGCGCTCTGCACCGACACCCGGATGCCGTCGGAGGTGGACAGCACGCTGCCCGGCCGGGGAACGGCGGTGGCGGAGACGTACGCGTTCGACACGGCGTCGAGTTCCATGCGGTAGTACGCCTTGGCGCCCCTGGGCAGCGAGCTGCGGTACGTCCGGCCGGATTCGATCAGCGGAGCGTCCGTGGTGTCCGGCGCCCCGGTCACGGTCCGCGCGTCCTCCGCGAAGGCGTAGGAGGGGGAGGCGGAGAGGGAGGCGGAGGCGATTGCGGAGCCGTAGGAGGCGGTTGCGGAGCCGGGGGTGGCGGCCGCCGCGGCCGGGCCGGGCAGCGCAGCCGCGCACAGTACCGCGCCGGCGGCCGCCCCGCACGCGCGCGCCGACGGACGACCGCGCCGTGCCCCCGCGCGCCACCACGCCGTACGCCGCCCCATCACGCGCCACCCCTCGCCGTCGCCGGACCACGGAACCGTGGCCCATCCTGCCCCGCGAGGCGGCGCGTCACCCGCGCATTCCGTACCCCCGTCCGAAACGCCCGTGCGACACAAAACCCCGACCGCGACGCGGCCGGGGTCTGCATTCAGACTGGGATGTCGGTACTCACGAACCCGTGGGCACGGAGTCAGTCGCCTCCGTCCACAGATCCTGCTCGGCGCGATCCGCCTGGATCTGGCGGTACACGAGGAGCCCGCCGATGGCGGCCAGTGCGACCAGGAGAAGCTTCTTCACCGCGCGACCTCGTCTTTCCTTGACGTAGGGGACCTCTGGCGCCCGACTATACACACCGGCCGAGACCGATCGGTGACCTGCGTGGGCCCCCAACTTCCGGTCCGCTCAACGCAGTACGAGCGGAGCAACGGCGCCCCGATCAGAGGGTGATCACACCCGCACGGACGGTCACTTCGACCCTCCTCATCCACTTTTGAGCCGCCTTGCGACCATCCGGGTGGTGTTCATCCGAAGATCGACGCACCACGGGCGTCGGTCCGCCACTTCGGGGCCCTCATACACATCATGAGGAAAGTACGCAAATCGCCCAACCCGAAAGTGAGGGGACATGGCCCGGAACAAGGTCATGACGCTGTGGACCGCCATCGTCACCGCCTTCCTCGCGCTGTGCACGGCGCTCGGACTCGTCAGCACGAACGCCGCCGCGGCCGTACCGCGGTCCGAGGCGGGCCGCAACAGGACCGCCCCGGTGCCCGCGCCTGCGCCGGCCGTGGCGATGCCGTCCGGCTGGGGACGACCGTTGGCCAGGGCCCTGCCGCCCACGATGAAGCAGCGCATCCACGCCGAGGCCCACGGCTCGTCCCCCAGCTGCCGCCACCGCCCGCTCACGGACGCCTGCACGGACATGACTGCGGACACCGGCGCGGAAACCGGAACCGGAACCGGAACCGGCGCGGACTCCGGCGGGGATGTGGAGACGGCCACGGTGTCCGCCGGGCAAGCCCCCGCCCACGGCGCCCCGCGCTGACCCCCAGGCCCCCACGCCCGTCCGGGCCCGCCCCGGACAACGAAGAACGGGCGCCCCCGTATGGGAAACGCCCGCCTGTCGGATCTTCAGCTGTGGGGCTAACAGGATTTGAACCTGTGGCCTCATCCTTATCAGGGATGCGCTCTAACCAACTGAGCTATAGCCCCGCCGCGCTCTGCGGTGTGTGTCCCGCGCGCTGACTCCTGAAGATTAGCGCACGACGTGCGCAGTCCCAAAATCGATAACCGGAGGCCCGCTACTCGTCCTCCGCCAGCGTCAGCTCGACGCCCCCGACGAAGCCCGCCGAGAGGTTGTAGATGAACGCCCCCAGTGTCGCCAGGGCCGTCGCGAGGACGACGTCGATGACGGCGATGATCGACGCGAACATCAGGACGTGCGGCAGCGACAGGAACGACTGCAGGTCGAAGCCGTTGGACTCGTTGGAGCCGGTCGCCTCGGAGATCGTGCCGCCGACCGTCGAGAAGACGCCCATGGCGTCCATGACCATCCACAGCACGGCGGACGCCACGATGGTGCAGATGCCCAGCGCGATGGACAGCAGGAAGCTGACCTTCATGACCGACCACGGATCCGCCTTGGCCACACGCAGCCGCGCCTTGCGTACGCGCGGCGTCGTGCGCGCCCCGGTGCGCGGCCGGCGCACCGCATCAACCGCACCGGCCGCACCGGCCGCAGCCGAAGCCGCCGCCGGTGCCGGGTAGGCCTGCGGTGGGTGATACGGCCCGGCAGGCTGCTCCGGCTGCCGCTCACCGGGCAGCGCGGAGGCCGACTGCTGCGCTTGCCGGCCGCCCGAAGCGGCCGCGCCCGCGCCGGCCGCGTACTGCCCGGTCCGCGGGCCGCGGGTCTCCGGCACAGTTCCCCCCTGGGTTCCCTGAGTTCCCTGCGCGTCCGGCGGAGACGACACGGTCGGGCCGCTGTCGATCCTGCGCAGCTGGGTCGTGTGCGGATCGGTCGCACGCGCGGCGGAGCCACGGCCGCCGCCGTCGGCTCCTGTACCAGTGGAGGTACCGGTCGATCCGGCGCCCGTGGCTCCGCTCACGATGACTCTCTCCTCGTCCTACTCGGCCGAGGGCGCCTCACCCTCGTCCGTGCCGGCGGCAACGGCGTCCTCGGCGGTCTCGTCCACGGCGATGTCACCGTCGACCTCCTCCGCCTCGCGCCCAGCCTCGGCGTTACGTGCGATGCCGACCACGGCATCGCGCTTGCCCAGGTTGATCAGTTGGACGCCCATGGTGTCACGGCCCGTCTCCCTGACCTCGCTGACTCGCGTACGAATCACACCCCCACCCAGTGTGATGGCGAGGATCTCGTCGCTCTCCTCGACCACCAGCGCGCCGACGAGCGAGCCGCGGTCCTCGACGATCTTGGCAGCCTTGATACCCAGGCCGCCGCGACCCTGGACGCGGTACTCGTCGACGGCGGTCCGCTTGGCGTACCCACCGTCTGTGGCAGTGAACACGAACGTACCGGGTCGAACAACATTCATCGAGAGGAGCTCGTCCCCCTCGCGGAAACTCATGCCCTTGACACCGGAGGTGGCACGCCCCATGGGACGCAGTGTGTCATCCGAGGCGGTGAACCTGATCGACTGGGCCTTCTTGCTGATCAGCAGCAGATCGTCGTCTGCCGACACGAGTTCGGCTCCGATCAGCTGGTCGTCGGAACCGTCCTCCCGCTCCCGCAGGTTGATCGCGATCACACCGCCGGAACGAGGCGAATCGTAATCCTTCAGCGGCGTCTTCTTCACCAGACCGGCCTTCGTGGCCAGCACCAGGTACGGCGCCGCCTCGTAGTCGCGGATCGCGAGGATCTCCGCGATCGTCTCGTCCGGCTGGAACGCCAGCAGGTTCGCCACGTGCTGCCCGCGCGCGTCACGGCCGGCGTCCGGAAGCTCGTACGCCTTCGCCCGGTACACCCGGCCCTTGTCGGTGAAGAACAGCAGCCAGTGGTGCGTGGTGGAGACGAAGAAGTGGTCGACGATGTCGTCTTCCTTCAGCTTCGTGCCGCGCACGCCCTTGCCGCCGCGCTTCTGCGCCCGGTAGTCGTCCGTCTTCGTGCGCTTGACGTACCCGCTGCGCGAGACGGTGACCACGATGTCCTCTTCGGCGATGAGGTCCTCGATGGACATGTCGCCGTCGTAGGGCACCAGCATGGTCTTGCGGTCGTCGCCGTACTTCTCGACGATCGCGGCCAGTTCCTCGCTGACGATGCCGCGCTGGCGGACCGGCGAGGCGAGGATCTGGTTGTACTCGTTGATCTTCGCCTGGAGTTCGTCGTGCTCCTGGACGATCTTCTGGCGCTCCAGAGCGGCCAGCCGGCGCAGCTGCATCTCGAGGATCGCGTTCGCCTGGATCTCGTCGATCTCCAGCAGCTCCATCAGGCCGCCGCGCGCGATCTCGACGGTCTCACTGCGCCGGATCAGCGCGATGACCTCGTCGATGGCGTCCAGCGCCTTCAGCAGACCGCGCAGGATGTGCGCCCGCTCCTCGGCCTTGCGCAGCCGGAAACGCGTCCGGCGGACGATGACCTCGATCTGGTGCGTCACCCAGTGCCGGATGAACGCGTCCAGCGACAGCGTGCGCGGCACCCCGTCGACCAGCGCCAGCATGTTGGCGCCGAAGTTCGTCTGCAGGTCGGTGTGCTTGTACAGGTTGTTCAGGACGACCTTGGCGACCGCGTCCCGCTTCAGCACGATCACCAGACGCTGGCCCGTACGGGAGCTGGTCTCGTCCCGGACGTCCGCGATGCCGCCGATCTTGCCGTCCTTCACCAGGTCGGCGATCTTCTGCGCCAGGTTGTCGGGGTTCACCTGGTACGGCAGCTCGGTGACCACCAGGCACTGGCGGTTCTGGATCTCCTCCACCTCGACCACCGCGCGCATGGTGATCGAGCCGCGGCCGGTGCGGTACGCCTCCTCGATGCCCTTGCGGCCCACCACCAGCGCGCCGGTCGGGAAGTCCGGGCCCTTGATGCGCTCGATCAGGGCGTCCAGCAGCTCCTCGTGGGACGCCTCCGGGTTCTCCAGGTACCACTGGGCGCCGGCCGCGACCTCGCGCAGGTTGTGCGGCGGGATGTTCGTCGCCATGCCGACCGCGATACCGGCCGAACCGTTGATCAGCAGGTTCGGGAAACGGGACGGCAGGACGGTCGGCTCCTGGGAGCGGCCGTCGTAGTTGTCCGTGAAGTCGACGGTGTCCTCGTCGATGTCGCGGACCATCTCCATCGACAGCGGCGCCATCTTGCACTCGGTGTAGCGCATCGCCGCGGCCGGGTCGTTGCCCGGGGAGCCGAAGTTTCCGTTGGAGTCCACCAGCGGCATCCGCATCGACCACGGCTGCGCCAGGCGCACCAGCGCGTCGTAGATCGATGAGTCACCGTGCGGGTGGTAGTTGCCCATGACGTCGCCGACGACGCGGGCGCACTTGTAGAAGCCGCGCTCGGGGCGGTAGCCGCCGTCGTACATCGCGTACAGCACGCGGCGGTGGACGGGCTTGAGACCGTCACGCACGTCGGGCAGCGCACGGGACACGATGACGGACATCGCGTAGTCCAGGTACGAACGCTGCATCTCCGTCTCGAGCCCGACGGGCTCGACGCGCATCGCGACTTCGCCGCCCTCCGCGGGCGTCACGGGAGTGTTCTCGTCGGCCATTGCTGGTGAAGATCCTTCCTGGTGCGGTCAGCTGAGACCGACTCAGATGTCGAGGAAGCGGACGTCCTTGGCGTTGCGCTGGATGAACTGGCGGCGGGCCTCGACGTCCTCGCCCATCAGGACCGAGAACAGGTCGTCGGCCTGGGCGGCGTCGTCGAGGGTGACCTGGCCGAGGACCCGGTGCTCCTGGTCCATCGTCGTCACGCGCAGTTCCTCGGCGTTCATCTCGCCGAGGCCCTTGAAGCGCTGGATCGAGTCCTCGCGGACCCGCTTGCCGCGCTGCCGGCCCATCTCGATCAGCGCGTCGCGCTCGCGGTCGGAGTACGCGTACTCGATGTCGTCCCGGCCCCACTTGATCTTGTAGAGCGGGGGACGGGAGAGATACACGTGCCCGGCCTCGACCAGCGGCCGCATGAAGCGGAACAGGAAGGTCAGCAGCAGGGTGCTGATGTGCTGGCCGTCGACGTCGGCGTCCGCCATCAGGATGATCTTGTGATAGCGGAGCTTCTCGATGTCGAAGTCCTCGTGCACGCCCGTGCCGAAGGCGGAGATCAGCGCCTGGATCTCCTGGTTCTGCAGGATCTTGTCGATCCTGGCCTTCTCGACGTTGAGGATCTTGCCGCGGATCGGGAGGATCGCCTGGTACTGCGGGTTGCGGCCGGACTTGGCCGAGCCGCCGGCGGAGTCACCCTCGACGATGAAGATCTCGCACTTCGCCGGGTCGTTCGACTGGCAGTCGGCCAGCTTGCCCGGCAGGGACGCCGACTCCAGCAGGCCCTTGCGGCGGGTCAGGTCACGCGCCTTGCGGGCCGCCACGCGCGCGGTGGCCGCCTGGATGCCCTTGCGGACGATGTCCGCGGCCTCGTTGGGGTTGCGGTCCAGCCAGTCGTTGAGGTGCTCGTAGACCGCCTTCTGCACGAAGGTCTTCGCCTCCGTGTTGCCCAGCTTCGTCTTCGTCTGGCCCTCGAACTGCGGCTCGCTCAGCTTGACCGAGATGATCGCCGTCAGACCCTCGCGGATGTCGTCGCCCGTGAGGTTGTCGTCCTTCTCCCGCAGCAGCTTCTTGTCGCGCGCGTACTTGTTGATCAGGTTGGTCAGCGCGGCGCGGAAGCCCTCTTCGTGCGTGCCGCCCTCGTGCGTGTGGATGATGTTCGCGAAGGAGTACACGCCCTCGCTGTAGCCGCTGTTCCACTGCATCGCGACCTCGAGGGACAGGTGCTTGTCCTTGTCCTCCGCGTCCAGGTCGATGATGGTCGGGTGCACCACCTCGCCCTTGCGGGAGTTGAGGTAGCGCACGAAGTCGGAGATGCCGCCCTCGTAGTGGTACGTGACCGACTTGACCTCGTCCTTGACGTCCGCCCCGGCCTCGTCCGCGCCCGCGACGGCCTTCGCCGACTCACGCTCGTCGGTCAGCCTGATCGTCAGGCCCTTGTTGAGGAACGCCATCTCCTGGAAGCGCCGCGACAGCGTCTCGAAGGAGTACTCGGTCGTCTCGAAGATGTCCGCGTCCGCCCAGAAGGTGACCGACGTGCCGGTCTCCTCCGTGGCCTCCTGCCGCGCGAGCGGCGCCGTCGGGACGCCCATCTTGTAGTCCTGCGTCCACCGGTACCCGTCGGTCCTCACCTCGACGGCGACCTTCGAGGACAACGCGTTCACGACGGAGACGCCCACGCCGTGCAGACCGCCGGACACCGCGTAACCGCCGCCGCCGAACTTGCCGCCCGCGTGCAGCACGGTCAGCACGACCTCGACGGCCGGCTTGCCCTCCGACGGGACGATGCCCACCGGGATGCCACGGCCGTTGTCGACGACCCGCACGCCGCCGTCGGCGAGGATCGTCACATCGATGGTGTCCGCGTAACCGGCCAGCGCCTCGTCGACCGAGTTGTCGACGACCTCGTACACGAGGTGGTGCAGTCCGCGCTCGCCGGTGGAGCCGATGTACATACCGGGTCGCTTGCGGACCGCGTCCAGACCCTCGAGGACGGTGATGGCGCTGGCGTCGTACGAGGCGGTGACCTCGCCGTTCGACGAGGTCACCGCGTCGTGCTCGCCGGCGTCGGTGGACGGGATGTTCTCGTTGGGGTTGCCGGAATCGGCCACGAAGCGCCCTTTCTGGCACAGCACGAGCCGGGCTCCTGGGGTTTCCCCCGCTGGGGGAGGGTCGCCGGAGCGGCTGCGGCATGTTGCGTTGGTAAGCCCTAGATCAGCGTTGCTCAGCTTTTCCCGGACGGTCCCCACGGCTGGGGCGGGATTGTCTTCCAGTCTACCGGTAGCGCCGACAGTGATGGGGGTTTGCCGGTACCTGAGTCCGCATGTGGCGCCCTCAACCGGTCTTGGCCGGGTCCCCATATACGGAGCGGGGCTCCAAGACGCTCACAACGGCACTCAGCGCTTCCGGCCGTCAACCCATGGCTACGTGGAAGTCAGCACGGACACGCGGACCGGTTCGCGACCGCGTCCGGCCCCGCGACCGGGCAGCCGCCGACCCCCGCCGTGGGGTCCGTTGTGAAGTCCGTCACCCGTAGGTGTCACCCGGTCCCGTACTGCCCGGAGCGCGCAGCGGACCGTAGCGGCGGGCGGGTCCGCCGGGCCCCAGCACCTTGATCACCCGCACCCGGCCGTGCCCGAGATCCTCGTTCAGCCGCGCCACCAGCGTCGGGGCCAGCAGCCGCAGGTTCGTCGCCCACGCCGTGGAGTCGCACCGCACGACCAGGACCCGCTCGTCCTCGTCGTACCGCTCCGGCACACAGTGCTTGGCGACGTCCGCACCCACGATCTGCGGCCAGCGCCCCATCACCCCGCCCACCGCGGCCGGCGCCTCCCACCCGCGCTCGGTGATCAGACGGTTGATCGCGGCGCCCAGCGCCATCGGATCCCGGCCGTCGGCACGGGCGCCCGAACGCAGACCACCCCGCCGCGCCTGCTTCCGCTGCCGCGTCGCGTCCCCCCGCGCGCGTGCCTGCTCCCGCGCCGCCCGCAACGCCACCCGCGCCAGATCCACCCCGGACGGCTCCGGCCGCTTCTCCGGCTGGGACTCCTGCCCGGTGCTCATACGCGCTCCACCGTCCCGCCCGACACCGCGAACCGCGCCCCCGCCAGCACGTGCGGCACGTCGTCGTCCACCGCCGCCGTCACCAGCACCTGCTCACCGGGCGCCACCAGCTCCGCCAGCCGCTCCCGGCGACGGGCGTCCAGCTCGGCGAACACGTCGTCGAGCACCAGCACCGGCTCGTTGCCCTCGGCCCGCAGCAGGTCGTACGACGCCAGCCGCAACGCCAGCGCGAACGACCACGACTCACCGTGCGAGGCGTATCCCTTGGCCGGCAGCTGACCGAGCTTGAGCAGCAGGTCGTCCCGGTGCGGCCCCACCAGGGTCACCCCCCGCTCGATCTCCTGCTTGCGCGCCTGGGCCAGCGCCTCCGTCAGCTGCGCGAAGAGCTCTTCCCGCGTGTGCGCCTCACCGGGGGCCGACGGCCGGTACTCCAGCACGACCGGGCCGCCGCCCGGCGCCAGCTGCTCGTACGCCTTGTCCGCGAGCGGCTGCAGCGCCGCGATCAGGTCGAGCCGCCGGGCCAGCAGCTCCGCGCCCGCGCGCGCGAGGTGCTGGTCCCAGATGTCGAGGGTGGACAGGTCTATGGAGCGCCCGCCGTGCCGCCGGGCCAGCGCGGCCGACTTCAGCAGGGTGTTGCGCTGCTTGAGCACCCTCTCGTAGTCGGAGCGCACCCCGGCCATCCGCGGGGAACGGGCGGTGATCAGCTCGTCGAGGAAGCGCCGCCGCTCGGAGGGATCGCCCTTGACCAGCGCGAGGTCCTCCGGCGCGAACAGCACGGTCCGCACGATGCCCAGCACGTCTCGCGGCCTGGCCTGCGAGGACCGGTTGACACGGGCGCGGTTGGCGCGGCCCGGGTTCAGCTCCAGCTCCACCAGTTGCCGGCGTTCGCCCTGTCTGACCTGCGCCCGGATCACGGCCCGGTCGGCGCCCACGCGCACCAGAGGGGCGTCGGACGACACCCGGTGGCTGCCGAGGGTGGCGAGGTAGCCGACCGCCTCGACCAGGTTCGTCTTGCCCTGCCCGTTCGGACCGACGAACGCGGTCACGCCCGGGTCCAGCTCCACCTCGGCCCGGGCGTACGAGCGGAAGTCGGCCAGCGACAGATGCGTGACGTGCATGGTCGTTCGCCGACCTCCCCGGACGTGGTGGTGGGCGGCCCCGCTGGGAGCCGCCGCCGTGCTGACTCTTCCCCGGGCTGTGGACGGCCCGGCCTGCCCCCCGTGGACGCCGGGCGGCCCGCGTCCCCAGGGTGTGGACTACTTCTTCTCGACCGCGTGCCCGCCGAACTGATTGCGCAGCGCGGCGACCATCTTCATCTGGGGCGAGTCCTCCTGCCGGGAGGAGAACCGCGCGAACAGCGACGCGGTGATCGCCGGCAGCGGAACCGCGTGGTCGATCGCGGCCTCCACCGTCCAGCGTCCCTCACCCGAGTCCTGGGCGACACCCTTCAGCCCGTCCAGGTGCTCGTCCTCGTCGAGCGCGTTCACCGCGAGATCCAGCAGCCAGGAACGGATCACCGTGCCCTCCTGCCAGGAGCGGAACACCTCGCGCACGTCCGTGACCGAGTCGACCTTCTCCAGCAGCTCCCAGCCCTCGGCGTAGGCCTGCATCATCGCGTACTCGATGCCGTTGTGGACCATCTTCGCGAAGTGCCCCGCACCGACCTTGCCGGCGTGTACGGCGCCGAGGTCGCCCTCGGGCTTGAGCGCGTCGAAGACGGGCTGCACCCTGGCGACGTGCTCGGCGTCGCCGCCGTACATCAGCGCGTAGCCGTTCTCCAGGCCCCAGACGCCGCCGGAGACGCCGCAGTCGACGAAGCCGATGCCCTTCGCGGCCAGTTCCCCGGCGTGCCGCTCGTCGTCCGTCCAGCGCGAGTTGCCGCCGTCCACGACGACGTCACCCGGCTCCAGCAGCTCGGCGAGCTCGTCGATGGTCGACTGGGTGGGCGCGCCGGCCGGGACCATCACCCAGACCACGCGCGGACCCGCCAGCTTGTCCACAAGTTCGCGCAGGCTGTGGACATCGGCGAGGTCCGGGTTGCGGTCGTATCCGACGACGGTGTGGCCCGCGCGGCGTATCCGCTCGCGCATGTTGCCGCCCATCTTGCCGAGGCCGACGAGACCGAGCTCCATCAGGTGTTCCTTAGGTTGCGTGTGGCATGTGGGGCACGTTCGTGCCCGCGTCCGAGCCCGAACAGCCTAAACCCGGACGCTTACGCACACCTGTGGGCATACGCGCTCAAACGTACGCCTCGACCTGCGGATTCCCTGACGGGCGCGGTCAGCCGCTGAGGCGCACCGGCATGATCAGGTACTTGTAGGCCTCGTCCGCCTCCGCGTCCACCGCCGGCTTGCCGCTCAGCAGCGCCGGCTTGGTCGACGTGGTGAACGACAGCTGGGCCACCGGCGAGTCGATGGCGCTCAGGCCGTCCAGCAGGAACGTCGGGTTGAAGGCGATGGAGATGTCGTCGCCCTCCAGGTGCGCGTCCACGCGTTCCACAGCCTGTGCGTCGTCGCTGGAGCCCGCCTCCAGGATCAGCACACCCTGCTCGAAGCTGAGCCGCACCGGGGTGTTGCGCTCGGCGACCAGGGCCACACGCTTGACGGCCTCGACGAACGGGGCGGTCTCGATGACGGCGATGCTGTTGAACTCCGTCGGGAACAGCGTCCGGTACTTCGGCAGGTCGCCCTCCAGCAGACGCGTCGTCGTCCGCCGTCCGGCGCCCTCGAAACCGATCAGGCCCTCGCCCGCGCCCGAGCCGGACAGCGCCAGCGTCACGCTGTCGCCGCTCGTGAGCGCCTTGGCGGTGTCCAGGAGCGTCTTGGCGGGCACCAGGGCCACCGCGGAGGCGTCCGGGTTCTCCGGCTTCCACAGGAACTCACGGACCGCGAAGCGGTAGCGGTCGGTGGAGGCCAGGGTGACGGTGTCGCCCTCGATCTCGATGCGCACACCGGTGAGCACGGGCAGCGTGTCGTCGCGGCCGGCGGCGATGGCGACCTGCGCGGCCGCGGAGGCGAAGACCTCACCGGGGACGGTGCCCGTCGCGTTCGGCATCTGCGGCAGCGCCGGGTACTCCTCCACAGGCAGGGTGTGCAGGGTGAACCGCGAGGACCCGCAGACCACCGTCGCCCGTACACCGTCTGTGGAGATCTCCACCGGCCGGTTCGGCAGCGCGCGGCAGATGTCCGCGAGCAGGCGGCCGGAGACGAGGACCGTGCCCTCCTCCTCGACCTCCGTCTCGACGCTCACGCGTGCGGAGACCTCGTAGTCGAAGCTGGACAGGCTGAGCTGACCGTCCTCGGCCTTCAGCAGAAGGCCGGCGAGGACAGGCGCCGGCGGACGGGCCGGGAGGCTGCGGGCCGCCCAGGCCACTGCCTCCGCGAGTACGTCGCGTTCCACCCGGATCTTCACTGTTGCCGCCTCCTGCTGTTGCCGGCGCTTCTCGGCCTGCCTGGCTTCGTGGTCTGTCGCGGTGTGACCGGGCCCCGGTGAGGGCAAGGACACCGGGAACAGTCTGACGCACGGCACTGACAGTAGGTGCCGCTCGGGGTCAAGTCGTGACGAGGGGCAGCCGGCGGCCGGACGGCGAGTTGTGCACAGGACCCGCTTCGAAACGAATTCCCGGCTCTCTATGGTCGGGAGTAGTAGTAGGGCCTGTGGAAACGGTGGATAACCCCGTCTGCGCAGCTCAGAGCGGAGATTTTGTCCACGGGCCCTGTGGGCGACACCGGTGGACAACGGACCGTCTCTGTGGAGAACGGAAAGTTCTGCACATCCCGTGCACAGGTCGGGGCGAGTTCTCCCCAGGACTGTCCCCAGTTTTACCCCCGTTGCCCACAGCCGAATCCGGCACCTTCATGTGACGCCTTTCACTCTGCCCGGTGACGGGGCGTCTCGGGTTGCCGAACAGTGGACAGGCATGTGGAGAACTCGTCCCGCACTGGGGACAACCGGTCCGGGCCTGTGGGTTGCCGGTGGACAACTCTGTGCACAGGTTGTGGATCACCGCTCCGTCCACAGCCTGTGGAGATCCTTCGTCCACGGATCCACAGCCACCTGAGCTGCTTCGATGATCCACCGGCAGGGGCACCTGTGGAAACGATCTGGACAACTTCGCGGTCCCCAGGATGTGGACGGCAGAAAGTCGGCCGATCTGTGGAGGGAGGCCGTAACCCGGCAGGTAATCGAACAGCGGGTGGTCACATGTGCGGCCCCGGACCGGCGGGCACTCCGCTCCCGGACCGGTCGGACGCTCCCCTCGGACCGGCTGGGCCCGCTCTCCGGACGGCCGGACACTCCCCCGGACCGGCCGGCCGTGCACGCTCCCCGGACCGGCCGGGGGAACGGCGAAGGGCGCCCGGGGACCTCGTCCCGGGGCGCCCTCGGCGGCCGTACGGCCGGCCGCGTCAGCCGTTCTTGATGCGGTTGGTCAGCTCGGTGACCTGGTTGTAGATGGAGCGCCGCTCCGCCATCAGATTGCGGATCTTGCGGTCGGCGTGCATCACCGTCGTGTGGTCGCGGCCGCCGAACAGCGCGCCGATCTTCGGCAGCGACAGGTCCGTCAGCTCGCGGCACAGGTACATGGCGATCTGGCGGGCCGTCACCAGCGCGCGTCCGCGCGAGGTGCCGCACAGGTCCTCGACGGTGAGGCCGAAGTAGTCCGCGGTCGCGCTCATGATGGCCGTGGAGGTGATCTCGGGCGCCGAGTCCTCACCGCCGGGGATGAGGTCCTTGAGGACGATCTCGGTCAGGCCGAGGTCGACCGGCTGCCGGTTGAGCGACGCGAACGCCGTCACCCGGATCAGCGCGCCCTCCAGCTCGCGGATGTTGCGGGAGATCCGCGAGGCGATGAACTCCAGCACCTCCGGCGGGGCGTTGAGCTGCTCCTGGACCGCCTTCTTGCGCAGGATCGCGATGCGCGTCTCCAGCTCGGGTGGCTGGACGTCGGTGATCAGGCCCCACTCGAAGCGGTTCCGCAGCCGGTCCTCCAGCGTGACCAGCTGCTTCGGCGGCCGGTCGCTGGACAGCACGATCTGCTTGTTGGCGTTGTGGAGGGTGTTGAAGGTGTGGAAGAACTCCTCCTGCGTCGACTCCTTGTCCGCGAGGAACTGGATGTCGTCGACGAGCAGGATGTCCATCTCGCGGTAGCGCTTGCGGAAGCTGTCGCCCTTGCCGTCGCGGATGGAGTTGATGAACTCGTTGGTGAACTCCTCCGAGCTCACGTACCGCACGCGCGTGCCGGGGTACAGGCTGCGCGCGTAGTGCCCGATGGCGTGCAGCAGGTGGGTCTTGCCGAGCCCGGACTCGCCGTAGATGAAGAGGGGGTTGTACGCCTTCGCGGGTGCCTCGGCGACGGCGACCGCGGCCGCGTGCGCGAAGCGGTTGGAGGCGCCGATGACGAAGGTGTCGAAGAGGTACTTGGGGTTCAGGCGGGCGGTCGGCTCGCCGGAGCCGGTGGCCGGCGCGGGCCGCGCGGCGAGCGGGCCGGAGGAGCCGGGCAAGCCGTTGGCCGGCCCGCCGGAGCCTGCGGGACCTGCGGGGCCGCCGCGGTGCGCCGGTCCGGCGGCGGACGGCGACTCGGGCCGGTCCCGGCGGGCGTCGCGCTGGTCGTAGTCGGGACGCGCCTGGTCGTAGTCCGGGCGCTGGCCGTCGTAGGCGGGGCGCTCCATGGACTGCGGGCGGTAGTCCTGGGGCGGGCGGCCGTAGGAGTCCTGCGGCGATGACGCGTACGTGTCCTGCGAGGGGGAGGCGTAGGGGTCGCGGTCGGGGAAGCCGAGGCGCTGCTGCTGCCAGCCGTACTCGTCCTGGGCGGGGCGGGGCCAGCTGCCGGGTTCGGGGCGCTGGTACTCGCCCGGGTAGGCGGGCCGGGCCGTGGGCAGCCGGTCGCCGGAGGTGCCGTGGTGCTGTTCGGGGTGGCCGGCCCGGTGGTCGTCGGCGCGGTGGCGGCCGTAGCCCTCGTACTGCGTGGCGGGGAGTTCGGGTTCCTCGTAGCGCGGCTGGGGGCGCACGGGCGGGGCGGGGGGCTCGCCCGCGGAGTCGTCGACGGTGATGGCGATGCGGATGGGGCGGCCGCACTCGCGGCTCAGGGTCTCGCTGACGACGGGGGCGAGGCGGCCTTCGAGTACGCCCTTCGCGAATTCGTTCGGTACGGCGAGCAGGGCGGTGTCCGCGACCAGCGCGAGGGGCTGGCAGCGGCGGATCCAGTGCTCGTCCTTCGTCTCGACGCCCTGCCCGCGGCCCTCCCCGAGGAGCTGCTCCAGTACTCGTGGCCACACTGCGGCAAGATCGGCAGGTACGTCAGCCACAGGGCACGCTCTCTCACGGGTCCCACGAACGTGTGGTTGCGGGACGGGTCGGGATTCAACTGGGGTGGAGCCGGATCAGCCGGATCAGAGGGGACAAGGGAACGAATCGGAGTTCAGCCACGGTAGTCAGGGCGGCGGGTGCGGTTCAAGTTGTTGTCCCCAGGCTGTGGACAGTGTGCCTCGGTGGGCTCTGGTTTGACCGGATGGCGCAGCCGCGCGTACCGTAACCAGGTCGAGTTGTCGATGGCTGCTGCCGCCTGCCTCCGATGGGCACAGATCGCTTTGGGTGATCGGTAAGCGGTGCACTCGGGCGTAACTGCGAGCTACTCGTGGGCGCACGGTGACAGCCAGGACGGCACCCCGCAACCACCGATTTATTTCTGGAGCCCCCGAGTGAGCAAGCGCACCTTCCAGCCGAACAACCGTCGTCGCGCGAAGACCCACGGCTTCCGGCTGCGTATGCGCACCCGTGCCGGCCGCGCGATTCTCGCGTCCCGCCGTAGCAAGGGTCGCGCCCGTCTGTCCGCCTGATCCCGGTCAGGTCATGACGTCGTGCTGCCCACCGAGAACCGGCTGAGGCGGCGCGAGGACTTCGCGACCGCGGTGCGGCGAGGTCGCCGGGCTGGCCGCCCGACCCTCGTCGTCCACCTTCGTAGCGGTGCCACGGACCCGCACGTGCCTGGGGAGAACGCTCCCCCGACACGTGCGGGTTTCGTCGTGAGCAAGGCCGTGGGCGGCGCGGTGGTGCGCAACAAGGTGAAGCGCAGACTGCGTCATCTGATGCGTGACCGAGTCGCCCTGTTTCCCCCCGGTAGCCTGGTAGTCGTACGAGCGCTGCCCGGTGCGGGCGACGCCGACCATGCACAGCTGGCCCGAGACCTGGATGCCGCCGTGGAGCGGCTGCTGGGAGGGGGCGCGCGATGAAGTACCCGCTGCTGGCTCTGATCAAGCTGTACCAGTGGACCATCAGTCCGTTGCTCGGACCGGTGTGCAAGTACTACCCGTCGTGCTCGCACTACGGGTACACGGCCATCGACCGGCACGGCGCGATCAAGGGCACGGCGCTCACCGCCTGGCGCATCCTGCGGTGCAATCCGTGGTCGCTGGGCGGTGTGGATCATGTTCCGCCGCGCAAGCGCCCGCGGTGGCACGAGATGCTGCGTGACGCCTGGCGTGCACGCAGGGGCGGGTCCTCCGCCGCCGAAACGGCCACCGAGGAGAATCTGTCTTCGAGCAGCGAAGTGAGTTCCTCTTCGAGCCCGGCCGCAGAGACTTCGTCCCATGCCCAAGGAGCATGATTAGTGGACACGATTGCCAGCCTCTTCAGCTTCATCACGACACCTGTCTCCTGGGTCATCGTCCAGTTCCACACGGTGTACGGCGCGATCTTCGGCCCGGACACCGGGTGGGCCTGGGGCCTGTCCATCGTGTCTCTGGTGATCCTGATCCGCATCTGCCTGATCCCGCTCTTCGTGAAGCAGATCAAGGCGACCCGGGCGATGCAGACGCTCCAGCCCGAGATGAAGAAGATCCAGGAGCGCTACAAGAACGACAAGCAGCGCCAGTCCGAAGAGATGATGAAGCTGTACAAGGAGACGGGTACCAACCCGCTCTCCTCGTGCCTTCCCATCCTCGCGCAGTCCCCGTTCTTCTTCGCCCTGTACCACGTGCTCAACGGCATCGCGACGGGCGAGACGATCGGCGTCATCAACGAGCCGCTGCTCGCCAGCGCCCGTAAGGCGCACATCTTCGGTGCCCCGCTGGCCGCGAAGTTCACGGACAGCGCCGAGAAGGTCGCCCAGCTCGGCGCCACGCTGACCGATGTCCGTGTCGTCACCGCGATCATGATCGTGATGATGTCGGCGTCGCAGTTCTACACGCAGCGCCAGCTCATGACGAAGAACGTCGACACCACGGTGAAGACGCCGTTCATGCAGCAGCAGAAGATGCTGATGTACGTCTTCCCGGTCATGTTCGCCGTCTTCGGCATCAACTTCCCGGTCGGTGTTCTCGTCTACTGGCTGACCACCAACGTGTGGACCATGGGCCAGCAGATGTACGTGATCCACAACAACCCGACCCCGGGTTCGAAGGCCCAGGCCGCCTACCTGGAGCGCCTGACCAAGCACGTCACGCACCACGGCAAGGTCCGTCGGCGCAGCGAGCGCACCATCGTCAAGGCGATCGTCGCCAAGGGCCGGGACCGCAACGAGTTCGAGCGCAAGTTCATCAACGGCCTGAGCAAGGCGGGTCTGGCGGCGCAGGCCGACGGCACCGTGGTCAAGAGCGAGGGCGCCGTCGCCGTAGAGGTGCAGGACGGTGCTACGCCGACGACGGGCGGCGGTGCCGCCGCCGTGAAGCGCCAGCAGCCCAAGCGTCAGACGAAGGCCCAGCGCCAGTCCGGTGCTGTCAAGGCAGCCGGCGAGTCCGAGCCGAAGACGTCGTTGAGCAAGTCCGAGGAGCCCGAGGACGCCAAGCCCGCCGCTGCCGAGAAGGGCGCCGCAAAGCCCGGCAGCGGTACCCGCAGCAAGGCCCAGTCCGGACAGCGCAAGGGCCCGCAGCGGCCCAAGTCCCCGTCCAAGAAGTAAGAAGGAGTCCATCCCGTGACGGAAGGCACCACCTCCGCCGCTGCCGAGGGTGCAGACACCCTGACCCGCCTGGAGCAGGAGGGCGAGATCGCGGCGGACTACCTCGAGGGTCTGCTGGACATCGCCGATCTCGACGGCGACATCGACATGGATGTCGAGGCCGACCGCGCCGCTGTCTCGATCATCAGCGACACCGGCAGCCGCGATCTGCAGAAGCTCGTCGGCCGTGACGGTGAGGTGCTGGAGGCCCTCCAGGAGCTCACGCGCCTGGCGGTGCACCGGGAGACCGGGGACCGCAGCCGGCTGATGCTGGACATCGCGGGCTACCGGGCCAAGAAGCGCGCCGAGCTGTCCGAGCTGGGAGCGAAGGCCGCCGCCGAGGTCAGGAGCACCGGCGAGCCGGTGAAGCTGAAGCCGATGACGCCGTTCGAGCGCAAGGTCGTGCACGACGCGGTCAAGGCCGCGGGCCTGCGCAGCGAGTCCGAGGGCGAGGAGCCGCAGCGCTTCGTCGTCGTGCTTCCCGCCTGATCGGTCCCCACGTTTCTCCGGCCCCGTCTGTTGTAGCGCAGGCGGGGCCGGTCTTTGTCAGCCTGATAGTTCTGGTGGTCGGCGCCCGGTGCGCCGATGCGGTACGGAAGGACGGTCCCCGTGACGGAGGCAGCGGAGCTTCCCCCTGCGCCCGAGCAGGCGCGCGAAGTGTTCGGCGATCGGTTCGCGGATGCGGTCCGGTACGCGGAGCTGCTCGCCGAGACGGGTGTGCAGCGTGGTCTGATCGGTCCGCGTGAGGTGCCCCGGCTCTGGGAGCGGCACCTGCTGAACTGCGCGGTGCTCTCGGAGGTGGTTCCCGAGGGTGTCACCGTGTGCGATGTCGGCTCGGGCGCCGGTCTGCCCGGCATCCCCCTGGCACTGGTCCGGGAGGATCTGAAGATCACCCTGTTGGAACCTCTGCTGCGGCGGACGAACTTCCTCACCGAGGTGGTGGAGCTGCTGGGCCTGGACCATGTCACGGTGATGCGGGGGCGTGCCGAGGAGGTCATGGGGAAGCTGACGCCGGTCCATGTGGTGACGGCACGAGCGGTCGCCCCGCTGGACCGACTGGCCACCTGGGGCATTCCGCTGCTGCGTCCCTACGGGGAGATGCTCGCGCTCAAGGGCGACACCGCCGAGGAAGAGCTGAAGGCGGCTGCCGCGGCGCTGAGCAAGCTGGGTGCGGTGGAGACGTCCATCCTGCATGTCGGCGAAGGCATCGTGGATCCGATGTCCACGGTGGTCCGGGTGGAGGTCGGGGAGAGCCCCGGCGGCGTGCGCTTCGCGGCGAAGCGTGCGAAGGCGGCGCGGACCGGACGTGCGCGCCGGCGTCGCTGAGCGTTCCTGACGTTCCGCCGTACTCCACACAAGCTGCGCCACCCGTGTGTGTCGGAGTGTCGCCCTGATGGGATCCGAGCCGCTGTGCATCGTGTTTCACGTGAAACGTCGCTCACTGCTCCACGGCATCATCAGCCGCGGTCGCGCCGCGGCCGAACCCCGCGACCGAAAGCCTCTGGGTTCACTCGACGAGGCACCGGTTCCCCACGACGCAGCGTCCTCCCCGGGGGGCACGAAGTTGTCCACAGAGGTGGATTTCTCCACAGAAGACAAGGCCTCACTGGTTCGTGACCCCGAAGGCATGGGAGGCTCTGTTCATTGCGAGCCTGAAGTCGAGGAGAGTGAATCCTTGCGGTCCGACGCCAACATCGCGGGACCGATGACCGATCCGGTCCCCGGTCCCCGTAGCGAGTCGAGGGGGGAGGATGTTTCACGTGAAACGCCGCCTCCGATGGACGACACTCCGATCGGTCGTGCTGCCCAACTGGCGGTGGAGGCTCTGGGCCGCGCCGGCGAGGGCCTGCCGCGGCCTGAGCAGACCCGAGTCATGGTGGTCGCCAATCAGAAGGGCGGCGTGGGCAAGACCACGACGACCGTCAACCTTGCCGCCTCCCTGGCGCTGCACGGTGCCCGTGTACTGGTGATCGACCTCGACCCGCAGGGCAACGCCTCCACGGCGCTGGGGATCGACCATCACGCCGACGTCCCGTCCATCTACGACGTCCTCATCGAGAGCAAGCCGCTCGCGGAGGTCGTCCAGCCCGTCCCGGACGTCGAGGGACTCTTCTGCGCTCCTGCCACGATCGATCTCGCCGGTGCGGAGATCGAGCTGGTGTCGCTGGTGGCCCGCGAGAGCCGGCTGCTGCGGGCGATCCAGGCCTATGAGCAGCCGCTGGACTACATCCTGATCGACTGCCCGCCGTCGCTCGGCCTGCTGACGGTCAACGCCTTGGTCGCCGGGCAGGAAGTCCTCATCCCGATCCAGTGCGAGTACTACGCGCTGGAGGGTCTGGGGCAGCTGCTGCGCAACGTCGACCTGGTCCGGGGGCACCTCAACCCCGCACTGCACGTATCGACGATCCTGCTCACCATGTACGACGGCCGGACGCGGCTCGCGTCCCAGGTCGCGGAGGAGGTGCGCAGCCACTTCGGCGACGAGGTGTTGCGGACGAGCATTCCGCGCTCGGTCCGCATCTCCGAGGCGCCGAGCTATGGACAGACCGTGCTGACCTACGATCCGGGGTCCAGCGGCGCCCTGTCCTATCTTGAGGCGGCACGAGAAATCGCGCTGAAGGGTGTCGGTGTCAGCTACGACGCGACGCACGCCCATATCGGTGCCCAGAGTGATCCGAACATGGTGGAGGGGATTCAGTGAGCGAGCGACGGAGGGGTTTGGGTCGTGGTCTCGGCGCACTGATCCCTGCTGCCCCGACGGAGAAGACGCCGGTTCCGACGGCGGTGGGGGGTGCCGGTTCCCCCTCTCAGGCGACTGTTCCGGTGCTGACGACCGACCGCGGTGTCGCCGCGGCGAAGGTGGCCACGCTGCCGCCTGTTTCACGTGAAACCGAGGAGCCGTCGGTCGGCGGCACCACGGAGCGGCCCGCACCGCCCGTGGGCGCTCACTTCGCGGAGATCCCCCTCGACTCCATCAGCCCGAACCCGCGTCAGCCGCGTGAGGTCTTCGACGAGGACGCGCTGCACGAACTCGTCACCTCCATCAAGGAGGTCGGCCTCCTCCAGCCGGTCGTCGTACGGCAGTTGGGTCCCGGCCGCTACGAGCTCATCATGGGCGAGCGGCGCTGGCGGGCCTGCCGTGAGGCGGGCCTGGAGGCGATCCCGGCGATCGTGCGGGCCACGGACGACGAGAAGCTGCTGCTGGACGCGCTCTTGGAGAACCTGCACCGCGCGCAGCTGAACCCGCTGGAAGAGGCCGCCGCCTACGACCAGTTGCTGAAGGACTTCAACTGCACGCACGACCAGTTGGCGGACCGTATCGGCCGGTCCCGTCCGCAGGTCTCCAACACGCTCCGCCTGCTGAAGCTGTCGCCCAAGGTCCAGAACCGGGTGGCGGCCGGAGTGCTGTCCGCCGGACACGCCCGGGCGCTGCTGTCCGTGGAGGACCCGGAGGAGCAGGAGCGGCTGGCCTACCGGGTCGTGGCCGAGGGGCTGTCGGTGCGGGCCGTCGAGGAGATCGTGACCCTGATGGGGTCGCGCCCGCAGGCGGCCCGGCGACCCAAGGGCCCGCGGGCAGGCGCCCGCGTCTCTCCGGCACTGACCGACCTGGCGACGCGGCTCTCGGACCGCTTCGAGACGCGCGTGAAGGTCGAACTGGGCCAGAAGAAGGGCAAGATCACTGTCGAGTTCGCCTCCCCGGAGGACCTCGAGCGGATCCTCGGCACGCTCGCTCCGGGAGAGAAGCTGGCCCTCCAGGCCAGCCTCGCCGAGGACGACGGTGAGGAGAACGAGGGCTGAGCCGGTGGTCGGCCCGATGGGCTCGACCGGTCAGCCAAGGGGGCGGGCCGTGTCCGGTGTGTACCGGAACACGGCCCGCTCTTTGCTTTCGGTCGGTATTGACGCAATCGCATCGTGGATACGATGCGTTCGGGTACGGCGCATCCACGTGGCAGTCCCTCTGGGACAAGCCTGGGCCATGCGAATGATGAGCCGCACCGGGACCGGTCAGCGCGGGGCTGGGCCTGGGCGCGGTCGGCGGTTTCGCCGGCAGTCCGCTCAGGGAACGGAGTGCTTTGACAGCCGCCCGTGACGGGGCGGGCGAAGGAAGCGAGGAACAGCCTTCATGGGGCGTCGGCTCGTACCGCTCACGCTGGACAACCTTCAGGACCTTCCCCAGCGCTGCCGCGCGTGCGTCTTCTGGGAGTTGGACCCAGTCAGCGGCGAAGCAGCGGTAAGAGCAGGCACGGCCGCACTGGAGAAGGAGTCCTGGATCTCAGCCGTGCTCCTGGACTGGGGATCATGCGGCCGGGTGGTGTACGTCGATGACGTGCCGGTGGGCTTCGTGCTCTACGCCCCTCCTGCGTACGTCCCCCGCTCCACGGCGTTTCCCACGAGCCCCGTCTCGCCGGATGCGGTGCAGTTGATGACGGGCTTCATCATGCCGGGCTATCAGGGGCAGGGCCTGGGACGCGTGATGGTGCAGACGGTCGCCAAGGACCTTCTGCGCCGGGGCTTCAAGGCGATCGAGGCGTTCGGCGACGCCCGCTGGAGGGAACCGGCCTGCGTGCTGCCGGCCGACCATCTCCTGGCCGTGGGCTTCAAGACGGTCAGGCAGCATCCCACCTATCCACGGATGCGGCTGGAGCTGCGCACGACGCTCTCCTGGAAGGAAGACGTGGAGATGGCCTTGGACCGGCTCCTGGGAGCCGTGCAGAAGGAACCGGCGCTGCGTCCCTTGTGACACGCGGCCGCTGTCATGCGAATGGGCCAGCCCGTCCGGGCTGGCCCATTCGTGTTTCACGTGAAACATGCGCCGCCGACCGCTCGGCGGCGCGCCCGACTAGTCGGCGATGAAGTCCTCGAGGTCGCGGACGATCGCGGCCTTCGGCTTGGCGCCGACGATGGTCTTGGCGACCTCGCCGTTCTCGTAGACGTTCAGCGTCGGGATGGACATGACGCCGTACTTGGCCGCCGTTTCCGGGTTCTCGTCGATGTTGAGCTTGACGATCTCGATCTTGTCGCCGTATTCCGCGGCGATCGCCTCGAGGGACGGGGCGATCTGGCGGCACGGACCGCACCAGGCGGCCCAGAAGTCCACCAGGACGGGCTTGTCGCTCTTGAGGACGTCCTCGTCGAAGGAGTCGTCGGTCACGTTCTTCAGGGTGCCGGCCACGGCGGGCTCCTTAACTGGTTGGTGCGTGGGGCGGACAGGAGTCAGACAGAGGTCTTCTCGGGCTCGGCCTTCTCCTCGTCCGCGAGGGCGGCGAGGTAACGCTCGGCGTCGAGGGCGGCGGAGCAGCCCGTGCCGGCGGCGGTGATCGCCTGCCGGTAGGTGTGGTCGACCACGTCGCCGGCCCCGAAGACACCGGACAGGTTGGTGCGGGTCGAGGGGGAGACGACCTTGAGGTAGCCCTCCTCGTCGAGGTCGAGCTGGCCCTTGAAGAGTTCGGTGCGCGGGTCGTGGCCGATCGCGATGAACAGGCCGGTGACCGCCAGGTCGGACAGTTCGCCCGTCTTGACGTTGCGCAGCTTCAGGCCCGAGAGCTTCGGGTCGCCGTGGATCTCGGCGACCTCGCTGTCCCACACGAACTTGATCTTCGGGTCGGCGAAGGCGCGCTCCTGCATCGCCTTGGAGGCGCGCAGGGTGTCCCGGCGGTGGACGATCGTCACCGACTTGGCGAAGCGGGAGAGGAAGGTGGCCTCCTCCATCGCGGTGTCGCCACCGCCGATCACGGCGATGTCCTGGTCCTTGAAGAAGAACCCGTCACAGGTGGCACACCAGGAGACGCCGCGTCCGGACAGGGCGTCCTCGTTCGGCAGGCCGAGCTTGCGGTGCTGCGAGCCGGTGGTGACGATGACGGCCTTCGCCCGGTGCACGGTTCCGGAGGTGTCCGTGACGGTCTTGATCTCACCGGTGAGGTCGACGGAAACGACGTCGTCGGGGATGAGCTCGGCACCGAAGCGCTCGGCCTGGGCGCGCATGTTGTCCATGAGCTCGGGCCCCATGATGCCGTCCCGGAAACCGGGGAAATTCTCCACCTCGGTGGTGTTCATCAGGGCGCCACCGGCGGTGACGGCGCCCTCGAACACCAGCGGCTTCAGCGACGCGCGCGCGGTGTAGAGCGCCGCCGTGTAGCCGGCGGGCCCGGAGCCGATGATGATCACGTTACGGACGTCGCTCACGGCTTGTTTCCTCGTCTCTGGACTGCGTCGTCGGACCGGTGGGAGAGCCTCTTGCCCGCTCTCACCCCACCCAACGGATCCTAAGGGGCGCGCATTCCCGCTGTGTCCGGGCACACGGAACCATGCACCGTACGGGATGCCATGCGGGCGGGAGACGAAGCGTCAGCCGGACGACCGTGTGTAGGACTGCTCCAGCAGAACGTCGGCCTTGGCGGACGACGGGTGGGTCACACACGTCGAGTCCACGATGTACGCGGTCACCTTCGTGCTGTCGGACGAGTCGGGCAGCACCACGAGCAAGGCGTCGCCGCCCTTGTAGGTGCCTTCCTCGGTGGCGAGCGCCGGGTCGGTGCGACCGATGCCCTTCTGGACGCAGTCCGGGACGGCGGGCGTCCGGAGGAGCTTGGGCGACGCGATACCGGAACCATTCTGCACCCCATGGCTGTGCGGGGCGCTGGAGCCGGTGTCCGAGCCCCGCTCCTTCGCCAGGAGGTCGGAGACGTGCTGTTCCAGCTTGCTCTGTGAGAAGGTGTCCGCCGCGGTGGTCTGCCGGCCGTCGGCCTGCGTACCGGTCGACGCGTCGTCGTCCAGCGTCGTGACGAGGACCGAGCCGAGTCCCAGAGCGGCGACCGCGAAGACCGTGCCGAGGACGGCGGCCCTGCGACGGCCGCTCCGCCTGCGGTCCTTGCGGCCCGGGCCGGTGGTCGAGACGCGGGCGCGACGCGTGGGGCGGTCGGTCGTGGGCGATGTTTCACGTGAAACACGCGTGCCGTCGTTCATGTCGGACGGTGAGCCGGAGCCGGTCGCCGGCTGCTGGGAGCCGGAGGTGCCGGGCGTCGTCGCGCTCAGCAGAGCCTCGGCCGCGAGGGCCGCGTCGATACGCCCGGCGATGTCGGCGGGCATGCGCGGCGGGCCGGGGAGGGAGCCGAGCAGGCCCCGGATCTCCTCCAGCGACGCGTAGACGTCGGCACACAGCTCGCAGTCGTCCAGATGCCGTCGTACGTCCGTGGTCCTGGCCGGCGGGAGGAGTCCTTCGGCGAGGTCGGAGATCTCGGCGATGTCCGGGTGCCCGGCACTGTCCTGCGTGGATGTCACGCTCGCCCACCTCCGCCCTTCACAGCAGCTGAATCATTCGGCTCGGCGTCCGGCCCCGGGTCGCGGACACCGGCCGGCGGTCCCGCTGCGGGTGGGACGGATGCCCCGGGCGTCCGGTTCCGCCTCTGCCCGCGTTCGTCGCCGTCGTCGGCGTTATCCGCCCGCAGATGGGTGAGCAGGGGCAGGAGTCTCGCTCTGCCTCGGGCGCAGCGGCTCTTCACCGTGCCGGTGGGGACGTCGAGCATGCGGGCCGCCTCGGCGACCGGGTAGCCCTGCATGTCGACGAGGACGAGGGCGGCACGCTGGTCGGGCGACAGAGTGCCGAGCGCTTCCAGCAGCTGGCGGTGGAGATCGTTGCGTTCCGCCGGGGCGGACGCCTCCTCGTGGGGCTCCAGCAGCTGCTCCAGCCGCTCGGGGTCGTCGACGGGCGATGTCTTCCGTGAGGCGGTCTTGCGGGCACGGTCGAGGCAGGCGTTCACCGTGATCCGGTGCAGCCAGGTCGTGACGGCCGACTGCCCGCGGAACGTGTGCGCGGCCCGGTAGGCGGAGACGAGGGCGTCCTGGACGGCGTCGGCGGCTTCCTCACGGTCGCCGAGCGTCCGCAGCGCCACAGCCCACAAACGGTCCCGATGACGCCGCACGAGCTCACCGAAGGCGTCGGGATCACCTGCCACGTGACGGGCGAGGAGGTCCTGATCGCTTGCGTCGCCGTATGCGTTTCCATCCGCCATCGGCCCCCTCCCCCTTGCCCTCAGCCGGTCACCTTGATGTCGGCGACCCTGCCTCGGTAGGTGCCTTCGCTGGTGAGTGGCAGCTCAGTGAGCCAGACCAAAAGATAGCGAGACTTGAGCGACTGGCCCGGCTTGAGCGTGACAGTCGTACCGGAGCCGTCGGCGACCTTCGTGAAGGCGTCGAAAGACGTGGGCTCCGAAATCGCGTCACTGGATGCGGCACGCAGTTCGACGGACGTGTTCCCGACGAACGTCACGGTCACCCTGCCCACCTGCTGGACCTTGCCCAGGTCGAGAATGATGCCGAGGCCCGGCTTGAGATTGCCGAAGTTGGCGCCCTTGTAGAAGTCTGTCTGCCAGTAGGTGGCGAGGCTGCTGTCGTAGGTCTTGCTTATGTCGGACGGCTTCTCGGACTGGTCGCCGAACGGGTCGAAGTCGCGTGCTCCTTCGATGGCGATCGGCTTGAGCGGCTTCGTCTTGCTGTTCTTGTCGTTGCCGTCCGTCGTCTGGGTCTTGTTCGTGTCGTCGGACTTGTCGCCGTGGTCCATGAGGGCGTCCGCGAGCTGCCAGCTGCCCAGGCCCAGGGCGGCGATGAGGAGGGCCGAGACGGCCCACTTCAGCGCCTTGCCGGTGCGGCTCTGCAGCGGGGCGGGCGGGGCCGGCACCGGCTGGGTGACGCCGGGGTGCGGCGCCGGGCGGCCGTACGAGCCTTGTTGGTACGTCGTGCGCTGGTACTCCGGCGGCGCGGTGAACGCCGGCTCCGGCGGGCGGATGCGCGGCATCTCGCCGATCGCCTTCACCAGTTCCTCCGGCGTGGTGCACGGCGACTCGTGACGGGAGGCGGTCGCGCCGTCGTTGACGAGTGCGCGCATGGCCAGTTCGGACAGGCCGCGGTGGACACCGGCCCGCACCTGGTCGGGCGCGATCAGTCCGACGTCCTTGGGCAGCCCCGACAGGCCGTAGGCGTCGCTCTCGTACGGCCAGCGCTGGGTGAGCGCCGCATACAGAAGCGCGCCGACGGCCTCGGTGTCGGCGCGCTGCGGGCTCTCCGAGCTGATGCCCCGCAACGCGGCGTTCACGGCGAGGCCGCGGATGCGCCACTGGCCGCTGGAGGTGCGCAGGACCGCGTTGGGATTCAGGCGCAGATGGGCGAGGCCCTCGCGGTGGGCGGCGGCCATCGCGGAGGCGATCTGGCTGACCATCTGGTAGGCGTCGTGCGGCTCCAGCGGGCCGGACGCGAGCAGCGTGGTCAGTTCGACGGCGTCGGGCAGCCACTCGTGGACGACGTAGACGAGGTCGTTCTCCTCGACGGCGTCCAGCACTTGGACGAAGCGGGGATCGCCGAGCAGCGCGGAGGAGCGGGCGGCGGCGAGGACGGCGCGGGCCCGCGAGTGGTCCGCGGGCAGGATGTGGACGCCCACGGCACGGCGCAGTTTCTCGTCCACCGCACGCCAACTGCTGAATCCGTCCAGACGGGTGACACACTCCTCCAGCCGGTACCGTCTGGCCAGCTTGTGACCGCTGTGCAACTCCGGCGGTGAGACCTTGCCGGGACCGTCGGTCCCCCCGCTCCCCTGTGCCTCGTCGATGTCCGTGTCCCACTCCCGGTTCTGGGCCACCCCGTCGGCCGTGGACTGGTCCGCCTGTGCGGTCAGCGGCTCATCGCCACTGTTGTCTGCCACGTCGACGGCAGCCGTGCTCCGTTCCGCCACCGTCGTTCCTGCCTCCCCATCCCATGCGCGCCGACCGACGTCCGTGCGCGCCGTCCGACGCCGAAACCAATTGTGCCCACAGTCCGCCTGTATGCACGACACACGACAGCGGACGATGGTTGTGCGCGTACCCCCGCCTCAGCGGCCCAGACGCCCGCGCACCATGCCGACCAGTGAGTTCAGTTCCTCGATGCGCATCCGCCGCGCCGCGAGGAAGAAGATGCCGAGCAGCACCGCCCCGCCGACCAGCAGCGCCGCGAACGATCCGGCCACGCCCTGGCCGAGCGTGTGGCCGATGGCGTAGCAGGCCGCGCCGCTGAGCAGCGCCGCGGGCACCGAGGCGATGCACAGCCGCGCGTACGTCCGCAGCACGCGGGCGCCGTCCAGGTCGCCGCCGAGGCGCTTGCGCAGCCGGTTCCAGGCGACGCCGACGCCGATGGCGTAGGCCAGGCCGTACGAGGCCGACATCCCGACCACGGCCCAGCGCGCCGGGAGCACGAAGTAGCAGACCACCGAGGCGCCCGCGTTGACCGCGGCGACGATGACCGTGTTGTAGAAGGGCGTCCGGGTGTCTTCGTAGGCGTAGAAGGCGCGCAGGACGACGTACTGCACGGAATACGGAATCAGGCCGAGGGCGAAGGCCATCAGCATGAATCCCATGTTGGTGGCCTCCCTGGTGCCCGAGGAGCCGAAGATCAGCGTGCACATCGGGATGCCGAGCGCGAGGAAGCCGAAGGCGACCGGCACGATGGCGACCGCCGTCGTCCGCAGGCCCTGGGAGATGTCGTCGCGGACGGCGCCGCCGTCGCCCTCGGCCGCCGAGCGGGAGATGCGCGGCAGCAGGGCGGCCATCAGCGAGACGGTGATGATGGCCTGCGGCAGGCCCCAGATCAGCTGGGCGTTGGCGTAGGCGGAGAAGCCGGTGCCGTCGACCGGCGACGCCTTGCCGGCCGCCGTGGACAGCTGGGAGACGACGAGGGCACCCGCCTGGTTGGCGAGGACGAAGAGGACCGTCCACTTGGCGAGTGTGGCCGCCTTGCCGAGGCCGTGGCCTTTCCAGTCGAAGCGCAGCCGCATCCGGAAGCCGGTCTCGCGCAGGTACGGGATCATGGCCAGGGCCTGGACCACGAGACCGAGCAGCACGCCGATGCCGAGGAGGCGCTGGCCCTCCGGCGGGATGTTCGTGACCTCCATGCCGGAGTCCGCCGAGGTGCCGTACACCCAGATGAACGCGCCGAGCGTCACGATGATGACGATGTTGTTCAGGACCGGGGTCCACATCATCGCGCCGAACTTGCCGCGCGCGTTGAGGATCTGCCCCATGACCACATGGATGCCCATGAAGAAGATCGAGGGCAGGAAGTACTGGACGAAGGTGACGCCGACGGCGTTGGCCGCCGGGTCGCTGGCGACCGAGTCGGACAGCAGACGGATCAGCAGCGGGGCGGCGAAGATCGCCGCGGCGGTGAGCAGGCCCAGCGCCACCATCACGAGTGTCAGCAGGCGGTTGGCGTATGCCTCGCCGCCGTCCTCGTCCTCCTTCATGGCACGCACCAGCTGCGGCACGAACACGGAGTTGAGGCCGCCGCCGACGGTCAGGATGTAGATCATCGTGGGCAGCTGGTAGGCGACCTGGAAGGTGTCGCCGAGCAGGCCGACGCCGAGGGCGGAGACGATCAGCGCGGAGCGGACGAAGCCCGTCAGGCGGGAGACCATCGTGCCCGCCGCCATCACGGCGCTCGACTTCAGCAGGCCCGACGCGCGGCCGCCCTTCTTGGCGGCGGGCGCGGGAGCCGGTGCGGGGGGCTCGGTGGCGGTGCCGAGGTTCATCGTCCGGTCGTCCGCCGGCACCGGGACCGCCACGGCCGGCTCCGGCCCGCGCGGGGGCGCGGCCGGGCCCGGCACCGCCCGGGCGTCCACCGGAAGCCGGGGCCCGCCGTCCTGCTGCTGGTCGCGGAAGAGATGGGCGAAGGCATCCGGCTGGTGGCGCTCCTCGCCGGCCTCGGTGACCAGGTCGTCGACGCCCACGTACTGCGTCGTCCGCGGATCGTCGCCGTAGGGCAGGTGCCGGCTGGGGCCGTCCGGCTCGGGGGCCGGGGTCTGCGCCCACACCCGCGGGTCGGGGGCGTGCGCCGCCCTGGGCGGCTGCGAGTGCAGCGGCTGCTGCGGCTCGTACGTGCCCGCGGGCGGCGGGGGGTGCGCGGCGCGGTCGTAGAGCGCCTCGGCGACGGGGTCCTGCGCGGAGAGGCGCTGCTCGCGGTAGGGGTCCTGGTCGTAGGCGTCCTGGAGGTACATGTCGCCGGCGGACTGCGACGGTACCTGGCCGTGCTCGGGCGGCGGGCCCTCGGGGTGACCCGGGCTGCCCGCAGCCTGGCCGCGGTCACCGTCGTACGGCGCGTTCATGGTTACCCCACCTCATCGTCCCGGGCCGACCGGCCACGACATCCTCAACGGTCCACTCTCTCACCCGTGCCGGACGGGTCTGTGCTTTCCGCCGCGGTGTCCGGTGTCCGGTCACTCGGCTGGTCCGGGTCCTCCGCCCGGGCGTCGGTGCCGGACTCCTTGTCAAGACGGTCCTCCGGGTCTCCGGGGTTCTCCGGGCCGTCGGCCGTCGGTGCCGTCTCGTCTGGACCGTCGTCCGGACCGTCGTCCTCGGCCTCGCGGGCGGCGGCGCGCTTGCGCTGGGTGTACATGCGGAAGCCGGCGAGGACGAGCAGGAGGAAGCCGCCGCCGATGACGAGCATCACAGTGGCCGTGAACTCGGTGACCTTGACCTCGAACCTGACGGGTGCGCCGTACGCCTGGCCGTCCTCCGTGTACAGCTGGGCGATCACCGTGGCCTGGCCGTTGGCCCTGGCCGAGGTGGTGAACTTCACCGTCTGGCTGTGCCCGCCGGACACCGCGACGGGCTGCTCGTCGAAGGCGTCGCCGCCGATCTGCAGGCGGGTGGGGCTCGTCGAGCTGAGGCGCAGCTCCAGGTGCCCGACGCCCTGCACCAGGTTGTTCTGCACGGTCACGGGGATCGTGGCGCTGCGTCCGGAGAGTTTGGTGTCGGACTTGTCGATCAGCTTGACCTGGCCGGTCAGGTCGTCGAGATGGGACTCCACGCTGTCGCGGAAGCTCTCCGTGGCGCGGGCGCGTCCGCGCCACGACGTGGACATCTCCCGGTTCATCGCCCGCCCGAAGGGGGTGACCACCCGGGACTGGTCGGTGAGGATCACCTTGAAGTTGTCGAGCTTGTCCTGTGTGGTCGCGGTCTGCTCGAACGCGGACCGCGGCAGCTCCTGCCTGCGCAGCGCCGAGGGGTAGTCGGACCTGGAGGGGATCCTCGTCGTGGCGCCCGGGTCGGGCTTGGCGGCGGCGGCCGCGGCGAGTTCCTGGGACTCCGACCAGGTGCCGCTCTGGAGTGCGCTCAGCGCTTCGGCCATCGCGTGGGCCTGACGCACGGTCGGCATGCGCTGCGGGGCGACGACGACGCTGCGGGTCTTGTTCGACTGGGCGTTGAGGGCCAGGCCCAGGGCCAGGAACCGCTGCGTGGCCAGCGTGGTGCCGGAGGCCTTCGTCAGGTCGCCCTGGAACGCCGTCGACAGCCGGGCGTCGGCGACCACCGCGGTGGTGCCGCCCCCGATGGGGCGGGCCGCGGACGGCGTGTACGGCAGGTCGCCGGTTTCCTGGAGGCTGTCGCTGCGGGCGATGATCTTGTCGGCGCCGGCGGAGGTGGCCACCTTGACGATCGACGGGTCGACCGCGCCGTCCACGGGCCAGGCGAAGTCCGTGTTCGGCTTCACATGGAGGATCGGCTCCACGGTGTTGGCGACGACGTCGGTCGCCTCCTTGAGGTGGCTGAGCGAGCCGGTGACGCTCGTGCCGTTGTGCGCGAGGGAGGCCAGGTCGGGATCCCCGAAGGGCAGTGCGACGACCTCCTTGCCGGCCACCGCCTTCTGCAGTTCGGCGAGCCACTGCTTGGCGACCGCCTGGTGCGTGCCGGCCCTGGGTGTACCGCTGCCGGTCTGGACCTTGTAGCTGCGGGTCATCGCGTCGACGGAGGCCAGCAGGTCCGGGTCGACCACCCAGGTGACGTCGAGGCCGGCGCCCAGCGACAGCATCTCGTCGAGGCGGCCTCCGGGCGAGATCTCCGCGGCGAGATCGTCGTTGAGGAAGACCGGCGTCTGCTGTTCGTTCGACCCCGTCTCCGCCGTCATGTGGACGGTGGACACGAGCGGCCACAGGAACGTCGTCCTGGTCTTGGCGGCGGCCTCGTCCGGCTTCCAGGGCAGGAAGGTCCGCCGGACGCCGAGGACCTGCTCCCAGGGCTGTGCGGAGGTCCGTCCGGACAGCGAGACCGTGAACTCGTAGACGCCGTCGGAGCCGAGGTCCAGTTTGTCGACCGGCACGGAGATGCTGAAGTGCTCGGCGACTCCGGGGGCGAGCTCGGCGAACTTCTCCACGTACTTGCCGCCCACCTCCTGGCCGGCCGGTACCGGAACTTCGCCGCTGTTCTGGGCGGTGTTCTCGATGGCCGAGCGGGTGCGGAGCTGTGGGCCTACGCGCAGGCCCACATGGGCGCCGGTGACGGCCTGCTTGCCGTTGTTGGTGACGGTGCCCGTCACGGTCAGCGTGTCCCCGTCCTGGGGAAGGCTGGGGCTGAGCGAGTCGAGGGCGACGGCCACCGCGCCGGAGCCGGAGGCCCGCACCGCCGAGGTCGGTCCGGCGGCGTGTGCGGCGGCGGGCGAAGGCAGCTGCAGGAGACCGGCGAGAAGAGGCGCCCCCGCGAGCAGGGATCCGGTGCGCCGCAGCCACCGGCGGGCAGGTGAGGAACTCATCCCCTGGAAGTCTGCCGCCTCGGCCACGCGCTCGCCCGTCCCTCGTCGTCGTCAGTGGTCGTCGGAATGTGCGTCCACGCATGGTAACGATGCCCGCTGAGGGGAAGTGCCACGGACCACTCCACAAGATCGGGGAGCAGGGAGCCAGCCGCCATGTATATACGGACAAGGGAGGTTAGAGCATTGTTGAACCTTGAGCGCACTTCTTGGGCTGGTATCGGATGGAATGTCCGTGCGCGTCGAATAGGGGCGCTCGCGGACGCCCGGGCCACGTACCCTCTTCTGTTGTGCCGAACGCCAACGAAGACTCTGCCAGCGCCGTGAACCAGGAGCTGCCCGCGATGAGCGAACCACTGCGGGTCGCCCCTGTAGCCGACGACCTCGCCCGCCGTTTCCAGGAGGCCGGGTTCTCGCTCGCCCTGGTCGGCGGTTCGGTCAGGGACGCGCTGCTCGGCCGGCTCGGCAACGACCTGGATTTCACGACCGACGCCCGCCCCGAGGACGTCCTGAAGATCGTCCGGCCGTGGGCGGACGCCGTGTGGGAGGTCGGCATCGCCTTCGGGACGGTGGGGGCCCAGAAGGACGGCTACCAGATCGAGGTGACGACCTACCGGTCGGAGGCCTACGACCGCACCTCGCGCAAGCCCGAGGTGTCGTACGGCGACTCCATCGACGAGGACCTCGTCCGGCGCGACTTCACCGTGAACGCGATGGCCCTCGCTCTGCCGGAGCGGCGCTTCATCGACCCGTACGGCGGGCGCGACGACCTTGCCGCGCGGATGCTGCGCACCCCGGGCACGCCCGAGGCGTCCTTCTCGGACGACCCGCTGCGCATGATGCGGGCCGCGCGCTTCGCCGCACAGCTCGACTTCGAGGTGGCTCCCGAGGTGGTGGCGGCCATGAAGGAGATGGCCGGCCGCATCGAGATCGTCTCGGCCGAGCGGGTGCGGGAGGAGCTGAACAAGCTGATCCTGTCGGCGCACCCGCGCAAGGGGCTGACGCTGCTGGTGGACACCGGCCTCGCCGACCACGTGCTGCCCGAGCTGCCGGCGCTGCGTCTGGAGAGCGACGAACATCATCGCCACAAGGACGTCTACGAGCACACCCTGATCGTCCTGGAGCAGGCGATCGCGCTGGAGCGGAACGGACCCGATCTGGCACTCCGGCTGGCCGCCCTCCTGCATGACATCGGCAAGCCGCGCACGCGCCGGTTCGAGAAGGACGGCCGGGTCTCCTTCCACCACCACGAGGTGGTCGGCGCCAAGATGACCAAGAAGCGGATGACGGCCCTCAAGTACTCCAACGAGCTGGTCAAGGACGTCTCGCGCCTGGTCGAACTCCACCTGCGTTTCCACGGATACGGCACGGGCGAGTGGACGGACTCCGCGGTCCGCCGTTACGTCCGTGACGCCGGCCCGCTCCTCGACCGGCTCCACAAGCTGACCCGCTCGGACTGTACGACGCGCAACAAGCGGAAGGCCGCGACGCTCTCCCGTGCCTACGACGGACTGGAGGAACGCATCGCCCACCTTCAGGAGCAGGAAGAGCTCGACGCGATCCGCCCGGACCTCGACGGTAACCAGATCATGGAGGTCCTGGGCGTCGGCCCCGGCCCCGCTGTCGGCCGCGCCTACAAACACCTGCTGGAGCTCCGCCTGGAGAACGGTCCGATGGGGCACGACGCGGCGGTGGCGGCCCTCAAGGAGTGGTGGGCCGAGCAGGGCTGAGGTGAGCGACGGGGCATGTTTCACGTGAAACATGACGCCGGAACGCCAAAGGGGCGGTGTTTCACGTGAAACACCGCCCCTCCGCGCATCCGGGTTACTTCTTGTAGTCCTTCAGGCAGAGCAGGAAGTCAGTACCGTCGCCGGACTCGGTGTACGAGTACTGGAAGTCCTTGGCCTTCTCCGTGCACTTGCTCTCGGCCGTGAGCGCGGAGTACGTGCCCTCGATCTTGGCGAGCACGACGTACTGGGCCTTCGCCGAGCTGCACTCGACGACCTCGAGGTCCGGGTTGTTGTCGTCGGTGCTGCCGCGGTGCATGCAGTCGCCGACGGCGGCCGTGTTGGCGTCGTCGCGGCTGGCTATGTAACCGCCGATGGCCACGCCGAGGACGGCGACGACGATGACGATGTTCTTGATCGTCTTGAAGCCGATCTTGCGGCTGGGCTGCGGCGGCACGGGGGCGTAGGGTGCGGCGCCGGGCTGGGGGAACCCGGGCTGACCCGGCTGCTGCGGGTAGCCGCCCTGGGGCGGGTACGGGGCCTGGCCCTGAGGCTGGCCGTAGGGCTGCTGGCCCTGGGCGAACGGGTTCTGGCCCTGAGGCGGAGTAGTCACTTGGGGGTCCCCCTAAAAGCATGGGTACGTGACGCGTAAGACGCGAGTAAGACCCACGTAAGCTACCGGCCCCCACTGACAACGCTGTAGCCGATAAGAACTCTGTGGCTTTGATGTGACACTTACCGGCGCTCATAGCGGGCCATAGCGGCAGCAACCGATCCGTACGTCACGGCGACCATGACGACCAGGAAAGCCGAGCGGCCGTCAGGAGGCAGCACCAGGGCGGCTGTTCCCGCCGCGCCGACGAAGGCCACGTTGAACAGTACGTCGTAGACGGAGAAGACGCGGCCCCGGAAGGCGTCGTCGACCGAGGACTGCACGATCGTGTCCGTGGCGATCTTCGCGCTCTGAGTCGTCAGTCCCAGGACGAACGCCGCGGCCAGCATGGGAGTTCTGGCGAACGGGAGGCCGAGGGCGGGCTCCAGAACCGCGGCGGCCGCGGCGCAGGTGACGATCCACCAGCCCGGCCCGAGGCGTCCCGCGGCCCACGGTGTCACGACGGCCGCCGCGAAGAAGCCGGCACCGGACACCCCCAGCGCCAGCCCCAGCAGGGCGAGTCCGCTTTCGGTGGTGGAGGTGAAGGCGTACCGGCACAGCATCAGCAGCATGACCAGCAGCGCGCCGTAGCAGAAGCGCATGAGGGTCATGGTCATCAGTGCCCAGGCGGCCTCCCGGCGCGGCGGGGCCGCGAGATGACGCACACCGGCCACCAGGTCACGGGCGCTGCCGCTGAGTGCCGTCAGCAGCCGGGGCCGCACCAGCTCCGGTTCCGGTCCCAGCTCGTCCGGTGCGATACGCAACGACGCGAGGGCCGCGCACAGGTACAGCGACGCCCCCAGCAGCACCACGGCGGCGTCGCTGTCCGCGAATGCCAGCCGTACCAGGAAGGCGAGTCCGCCGCCCGCGGTCGCGGCGAGCGCACCGGCGGTCGGGGAGAGGGAGTTGGCCACCACCAGGCGTTCCTCGTCGACGACGCGCGGCAGTGCGGCGGACAGGCCAGCCAGGATGAAGCGGTTGACGCCGGTGACGCACAGGGCGGAGACGTAGAACAGCCAGTCCGGGGCGTGGCCGACCATCAGCAGGGCGGTCGCCGACGCCATCACCGCGCGGATCAGGTTGCCGTGGAGGAAGACCTGCCGTCGGCGCCAGCGGTCCAGCAGGACGCCGGCGAAGGGGCCCACCAGGGAGTAGGGAAGCAGCAGGACCGCCATCGCGGAGGCGATCGCGGCGGCCGAGGTCTGTCTCTCCGGCGAGAAGACCACGTAGGTGGCGAGCGCGACCTGGTAGACGCCGTCGGCGCCCTGCGACAGCAGTCGCACGGCGAGCAGGCGCCGGAAGTTCCTGAAGCGCAGAAGGGTGCGCAGGTCACGGACGACGGCCATGGAGCACAGCCTCACACACGGAGGGTCCCCGGGTCTTACGACCCGGGGACCCTCAGGCCCTGGCAGGAGCGGTCTCGGTGCGTGCTTAGCGGTCGACCTCGCCGCGGATGAACTTCTCGACGTTCTCGCGGGCCTCGTCGTCGAAGTACTGGACCGGCGGGGACTTCATGAAGTACGAGGACGCGGACAGGATCGGGCCGCCGATGCCGCGGTCCTTGGCGATCTTCGCGGCGCGCAGGGCGTCGATGATGACGCCGGCGGAGTTCGGGGAGTCCCAGACCTCGAGCTTGTACTCGAGGTTCAGCGGGACGTCACCGAAGGCGCGGCCCTCGAGGCGGACGTACGCCCACTTGCGGTCGTCGAGCCAGGCGACGTAGTCGGACGGGCCGATGTGGACGTTCTTCTCACCGAGGTCCCGGTCGGGGATCTGGGAGGTGACGGCCTGCGTCTTGGAGATCTTCTTGGACTCCAGGCGCTCGCGCTCGAGCATGTTCTTGAAGTCCATGTTGCCGCCGACGTTCAGCTGCATCGTGCGGTCCAGGATCACACCGCGGTCCTCGAACAGCTTCGCCATGACGCGGTGCGTGATGGTGGCGCCGACCTGGGACTTGATGTCGTCGCCGACGATCGGCACGCCCGCCTCGGTGAACTTGTCCGCCCATTCCTTGGTGCCGGCGATGAAGACCGGGAGGGCGTTGACGAAGGCGACCTTGGCGTCGATGGCGCACTGGGCGTAGAACTTCGCCGCGTCCTCGGAGCCCACGGGCAGGTAGCAGACCAGAACGTCGACCTGCTTGTCCTTGAGGATCTGGACGACGTCGACCGGCTCGGCGTCGGACTCCTCGATGGTGAGGCGATAGTACTTGCCGAGGCCGTCGAGGGTGTGGCCGCGCTGGACCGTGACGCCGGTGTGCGGCACGTCGCAGATCTTGATGGTGTTGTTCTCCGACGCGCCGATCGCGTCCGCGAGGTCGAGGCCGACCTTCTTCGCGTCGACGTCGAACGCGGCGACGAACTCGACGTCACGGACGTGGTAGTCACCGAACTGCACGTGCATCAGGCCGGGGACCTTGGACGCCGGGTCGGCGTCCTTGTAGTACTCGACTCCCTGCACCAGCGACGCGGCGCAGTTGCCCACGCCGACGATGGCTACGCGAACCGAACCCATTCCGGTTGCTCCCTGTGTGTACGAGTGAGGTCCTGAGTGGACCGTCACGTGGCGGTGTCGCCGGGCGTATCCGGCCCGGGGGTGTCCCCGGGCCGGGGCAGGCCGCCCGGCGCTCCAGATGTGGTGTCCTGCTGAGCGGACCCCCCGGACGCGGAACCACTGAGGTCCCGCCCGGCCCGCTCGCTCTCGATGAGCTCGTTCAGCCAGCGCACTTCGCGCTCCACGGACTCCATCCCGTGGCGCTGGAGCTCGAGTGTGTAGTCGTCGAGGCGCTCCCGGGTGCGCGCCAGGGAGGCGCGCATCCTCTCCAGCCGCTCCTCCAGCCGGCTGCGGCGGCCCTCGAGCACGCGCATGCGTACGTCGCGCGACGTCTGCCCGAAGAAGGCGAAACGGGCGGCGAAGTGCTCGTCCTCGTAGGCGTCGGGGCCGGTCTGCGAGAGCAGTTCCTCGAAGTGCTCCTTACCTTCCGCCGTCAACCGGTAGACGATCTTGGCGCGACGTCCCGCGAGCGGAGCGGCGAGGGCGTCCTCGGTGGTGGTCCCCGGCTCCTCGATCAACCAGCCGTTCGCGACCAGCGTCTTGAGGCAGGGGTACAGCGTCCCGTAGCTGAACGCCCGGAACACTCCCAGTGACGTATTGAGCCGTTTGCGCAGCTCGTAGCCGTGCATCGGGGATTCGCGGAGCAGGCCGAGTACGGCGAACTCGAGGATGCCGGAACGTCGGCTCATCCTCTCGCCCCCTCGTCTTATCTCGCGCTGATGTATCGACTCGATACATCACGACGATAGAACGGCCGCCCGGATGCGACAAGTGGGGAAACGGTGAACGGGGTCACATCACTTATTCATCCGGGGCAAGTTGCCTGGTTTGAGGTGAACTTCTGTGCTCGGTGGGTTTTGGCGGTGCGTAGTCTGTGCGCCATGCACACCACCGGGAACCGAGTGACGCGAGGGGGCGTCATCGTCCTCGGTGCAGTACGGGTGAATGAGCGATCGACCACATCCGTACTTCGGGGGGACCGGAAACCAGCCGCCGTTGACAGGCGCGCAAGGGTGCGCCTGCCCGAGGAGTAGTCGTTCGATGAGCGAGCACCGTCGCAAACCGCCGCAGCCGCAGGGAGGCGGACGTGCCGCGGCCCGACGTGGCCAGTCCGGCTCGTCCTCCGGCCGCCGTGCGGCACCGCGAGGCGCCACCGGGTCTCCTTCCGACGCGTACGGGTCGGATCCCTACGGGCCGGGAGACGAGGAGCGGTCGTACGGAGGCCGCGCCGAGACCCGGCGTGCGGCACAGAGAAACGGGGGCGGCCGCCGCAGAGCGCCCGAACCCGGCCGCGCGGGCCGGCGCGGGGCACCCGGTGGCCCGAGCGGGCCGCCGGGACGAGGCCGCGGGCGCGCCGGCGTCCCCGACAAGAAGCGTCTGATCGACTACCCGCGCGCGGGCAAGTACGGCGCGGCGCGCTGGATGCCGTCCTGGAAGCTGGTGACCGGCCTCTTCATCGCCTTCTTCGGCGGCATGGTGGCGGTCGCCGGTGTGGGGTACGCCCTCGTGGGCATCCCCGACGTCGCCAAGACGGCCACGGCGCAGAACAACGTCTACTACTGGTCCGACGGCTCCGAGATGGTCGCCACCGGTGGCGAGACCAACCGCCAGATCGTCAACCTCTCGCAGATCCCCGAGGCGATGCGGTTCGCCGTCATCTCCCAGGAGAACAAGACCTTCTACACCGACAGCGGCATCGACCCCAAGGGCATCGCCCGCGCCGTGTTCAACATGGCCAGGGGCGGTGAGACGCAGGGCGGCTCCACCATCACTCAGCAGTACGTGAAGAACGCGATGCTGAACGACCAGTCGCAGACTCTCTCCCGGAAGTTCAAGGAGATCTTCGTCTCGATCAAGGTGGGCGCCGAGATGAAGAAGGACGACATCATGGCCGGCTACCTGAACTCCGCGTACTACGGGCGCAACGCCTACGGGATCCAGGCCGCCGCGCGGGCGTACTTCAACAAGGACGCCGTCGACCTCAACGAGGGCGAATGCGCCTTCCTGGCGGCGATGCTGAAGGGCGCCACGTACTACGACCCGGCGGGCGCGACGTCCATCGACCCGGCCGCCACGCCCCAGGCCAACAGCAGGCGTGCCACGGTCCAGATGCAGGACACGCTCGACAAGATGGTCGAGTACGGCCACCTGGACCCCTCGACGCGGGCGAAGTACACCAAGCTCCCCAAGGTGCAGAACCCGCGGTCGAACACCGCGCTCAGCGGCCAGGTCGGCTACCTCGTCGACCTCGCCAAGGCGTACATCATCAACAACACGGACATCACCGCCGACGATCTGCAGCAGGGCGGCTACTCGGTCTACACGACCTTCGACAAGAAGAAGGTCAAGGCGCTCGAGACGGCGGTCAAGAACGTCCGGAAGGCCAACATCAAGCCCAAGTTGCGCCCGGACACGGACACCCACGTCCAGTTCGGCGGGGCGTCCGTGGATCCGGACACCGGGGCGATCAAGGCCATCTACGGCGGTGAGGACGCCACCAAGCACTTCACCAACAACGCCGACGTCACTGGCGCCCAGGTCGGTTCGACCTTCAAGCCGTTCGTGCTCGCCGCAGCCATGAAGTGGGGTGTGCGGGACCCCGACCTCGGGACCGAGCAGGCGCAGGACGAGCGCACCCAGGTCTCCCCCAAGAGTCTGTACAGCGGCAAGAACAAGCTGAAGATCAAGGACTACGACGGGACGGTCTGGAAGAACGAGAAGGGCGAGGAGTGGCTGCAGACCAACGACGGCAACCAGTCGCTCGGCAGCCCGCCCGACTACCGGATCGACCTTCGTGAGGCGATGCGGGAGTCGGTGAACTCCGCCTTCGTGCAGCTCGGCATGGACGTCGGGCTGGACAAGGTGAAGGAGGCGGCCGTCGACGCCGGCATCAAGGCGGACAGCCTGACCGGCACCAGCTTCCCGTCGTTCTCGATCGGTATCTCCGACCCGAGCGCGATCCGGATGGCGGGCGCGTACGCCACCTTCGCGGCCAGCGGCGAGCAGCGTGACCCGTACTCCGTGCAGAAGGTCACCAGCAGCGAGGGCACGGTCTTCAACCACAAGGTGCAGAGCAAGCAGGCGTTCACCGCGGCGGTCGCCGACAACGTCACGGACGTGCTGAAGACCGTGGTCGAAAAGGGCACGGGCACCAACGCCCAGCTGCCCGGCCGCGAGGTCGCCGGCAAGACCGGTACCACCGACGGCAACAAGTCGGCCTGGTTCGTGGGCTACACCCCGCAGCTGTCGACGTCGATCACGATGTTCCGGTACGACGACGACGAGACCAAGAAGAACCGCACCTTCGAGGAGATGTACGGAACCGGCGGCCAGGAGAAGATCCACGGTGCCTCGTTCCCGGCCGAGATCTGGCACGACTACATGGCGGAGGCGCTGAAGGGCACGCCGGCGAAGGACTTCCCGACGCCCGAGGACATCGGCGAGGTGGTCAACGACGTGCCGAGCCCGACGCCCACTCCGACGGTCAGCGACACGCCGGAGGCCAGCCCGACGCCGAGCCCGACGCCGAGCGAGACGCTGCCGAGCCCGACACCGTCGCCGAGCGACTCCTGCAAGTTCGGCTGGCAGTGCAACGACACCGGCGGGACGACCACCGGTGGCACGGACGGAGGCGTGACGTCGTCGCCGACGCCCACGGACACCTCCGGGACGGGCAACAGCAGAGGCAACGGCAACGGCGGCATCTTCGGTTGACGTACCGGGCCGCCACCAAAACGCCCAGCACGGATGTTTCACGTGAAACGAGCACATGTTTCACGTGAAACGCAAAACAGGGCCGCCGCACCCGAACAGGTGCGGCGGCCCTCGGCGTATTCCCAGGCACGTACGGCAGGATGTGCGGCATGCCCAGTGCAGAATCGACGCAAGCGAGCGCGCACGAGCCGGACCCGGTGCTGCCGACCAGGGAGGACGAGGTCGCCCGCTCCGGCAGCGAGCTGATCGGCGGCCCCCTCGGGCGGCGCGCCCTGCTCGGGACGTCCTGGTGGACGCCCGTCCGGGTCGTCGCGCTGGTCGCGATCGGCATGTTCGCCCTCGGCCTGATCCAGAAGGCGCCCTGCTACAACGGCGCCTGGTTCTACGGCGCCAGCTCCCAGTACACGAAGGCCTGCTACTCGGACATCCCGCACCTGTACCAGGGGCGGGGCTTCGCCGAAGGGCTCGTGCCGTACTTCGACAAGCTCTCCGGCGACATGCCGTACCTCGAGTACCCGGTGCTGACCGGCGTGTTCATGGAGGTTGCCGCGTGGCTCACGCCGGGCAGCGGCAGCATCCAGGACCAGGAGCAGTGGTACTGGATGGTCAACGCCGGGATGCTGATGGTCTGCGCGGCCGTCATCGCCGTCAGCGTGACCCGTACGCACGCCCGGCGGCCGTGGGACGGCCTGCTGCTCGCCCTGGCACCCGCCTTCGCGCTGACCGCCACCATCAACTGGGACCTGCTGGCGGTCGCCCTGACGGCCGCGGCGATGCTCATGTGGTCGCGGGGCCGCTCCCTGGCCTTCGGAGTCCTCCTGGGGCTCGCCACGGCCGCCAAGCTGTACCCCGTGTTCCTGCTGTGGCCGCTGTTCCTGCTGTGCTGGCGTTCGGGCAGGTGGCGGGAGTTCGGCCGGGGCCTGGGCGGGGCGGTCGTCTCCTGGCTCGTGGTGAACCTGCCGGTGATGCTGTTCGCCTGGGACGGCTGGGTGCAGTTCTACAGGTTCAGCCATGACCGGGGCGTGGACTTCGGGTCCTTCTGGCTGATCATGGCCCAGAACTCGACCGACCCGCTGACCACCGACACGGTCAACAACCTGGCCACGGCGCTGGTGCTGCTGTGCGGCGTGGGCATCGCGGTGCTCACCATGACGGCTCCCCGCCGGCCGCGCTTCGCCCAGCTCGCGTTCCTGATCGTCGCGGCGTTCATCCTCACCAACAAGGTCTACTCCCCGCAGTACGTCCTGTGGCTGGTGCCGCTCGCCGTGCTGGCGCGGCCGAAATGGCGGGACTTCCTGGTCTGGCAGGCGTGCGAGGTCCTGTACTACCTGGGCATCTGGATGTACCTCGCCTACACGACCAGCGGCGAGGCCCACAAGGGCCTGCCCCAGGAGGGCTACCACTGGGCCATCGCCGTCCACCTGCTGGGCACCCTGTACCTGTGCGTCGTGGTGGTCCGCGACATCCTCATGCCGGAACGGGACCCGGTGCGCCGCTCCGGTGACGACGACCCCTCGGGGGGCGAGCTCGACGGAGCGGAGGACGTCTTCGTCCTCGGCGCCGCGGCCCGCGCCCGCCGCGGGCACGTCCCCAATCTCGACGGGCCGCACGTGGAGTGGGGCTCCCGAGGGACGGCGTCCCCGGCGGACGGGCCCTGAGCGAACGGGCAACAGGCAAGGCGGAACACGGCGAAGGCCGGACCCGGAAGTCCTCCGGGTCCGGCCTTCGCCGTGCGGGCGGTGTGTCGCTCAGACGTCCACGAGCCGGTCGTACTGCGTGGTGGTGTGCCGCAGATGGGCCACCAGCTCGTCACCCACCTTCGGCTCGGGCGCGTCCGCGGGCACGAACAGGATGGAGACCTGCATGTGCGGCGGCTCGGCGAACCAGCGCTGCTTGCCGCCCCAGACGAACGGGGAAAGGTTCCGGTTGACCGTCGCTAGGCCGGCCCGGGCGACGCCCTTGGCACGCGGCATGACGCCGTGCAGCGCCTTGGGGGCCTCCAGGCCCACCCCGTGCGAGGTACCGCCCGCCACGACCACCAGGAAGCCGTCCGATGCCGCCTTCTGCTGCCGGTAGCCGAAGCGGTCGCCCTTGGCGACCCGGGTGACGTCCAGGACCGCTCCGCGGTACTCCGTTGCCTCGTGGTCGCCCAGCCACAGCCGCGTGCCGATCCGGGCGCGGAACCGGGTCTGCGGGAACTGCTGCTGCAGCCGCGTCAGCTCCTCCGCCTTCAGATGGCTGACGAACATCGTGTGCAGCGGCAGCCGGGCCGCCCGCAGACGGTCCATCCAGCCGATGACCTCCTCGACGGCGTCCGAGCCGTCGGTCCGGTCCAGCGGCAGGTGGATGGCGAAGCCCTCGAGGCGGACGTTCTCTATGGCGGAGTGCAGCTGCGGCAGGTCCTGCTCGCTCACACCATGGCGCTTCATCGAGGACATCACCTCGATCACCACGCGGGCCCCCACCAGGCCGTACACGCCGTCGACGGACGACACCGAGCGCACCACCCGGTCGGGCAGCGGGACGGGCTCCTCGCCGCGCCGGTAGGGCGTCAGCACCAGCAGGTCCCCGCTGAAGAAGTCCTTGATGCGCGCGGCCTCGTACGTCGTACCGACGGCGAGGATGTCCGCGCCCAGCCGCGTCGCCTCCTCCGCCAGCCGCTCGTGCCCGAAGCCGTAGCCGTTGCCCTTGCAGACCGGGACGAGCCCCGGGAACTGCTCCTGCACGTGCTTGTGGTGCGCCCGCCAGCGCGCGGTGTCGACGTAGAGCGTGAGCGCCATGGCCGGACCTGGAACCTTTCTCGTGGCTGCGGTGTGTCAGAGGTATGGAATCACTGAACGTGACGTCAGCGGCGCGACATGTAGATGTCGAGCGCCTTGTGGAGCAGCTTGTTCAGCGGGAAGTCCCACTCGCCGAGGTACTCGGCGGCCTGCCCGCCCGTGCCCACCTTGAACTGGATCAGGCCGAAGAGGTGGTCGGACTCGTCCAGCGAGTCGGAGATGCCCCGCAGGTCGTAGACGGTCGCGCCCAGCGCGTAGGCGTCGCGCAGCATCCGCCACTGCATCGCGTTCGAGGGCCGGACCTCACGGCCGATGTTGTCGGAGGCGCCGTAGGAGTACCAGACGTGCCCGCCGACGATCAGCATCGTCGCGGCCGACAGGTTCACGCCGTTGTGCCGGGCGAAGTACAGCCGCATGCGGTTGGGGTCCTCGGTGTTGAGGGCCGTCCACATGCGCTGGAAGTACGACAGCGGACGGGGCCGGAAGTGGTCGCGCACCGCCGTGATCTCGTACAGCCGCTGCCACTCCTCCAGGTCCTGGTAACCGCCCTGGACGACCTCGACACCGGCCTTCTCGGCCTTCTTGATGTTGCGGCGCCACAGCTGGTTGAAATTCTTGTGGACCTCTTCCAGGGAGCGGTTGGCCAGCGGCACCTGGTAGACGTAGCGGGGCTGGACGTCGCCGAAGCCGGCGCCGCCGTCCTCGCCCTGCTGCCAGCCCATCCGGCGCAGCTTGTCGGCGACCTCGAAGGCGCGCGGCTCGATGAAGTCGGCCTCGATGTCGCGCAGACGCTTCACGTCCGGGTCCTGGATGCCGGCCTTGATGGAGTTGGCCTCCCAGCGCCGGATGATCACCGGCGGGCCCATCTTCACCGAGAACGCGCCCTGCTGCTTGAGGTGCGCGAGCATCGGTTCCAGCCAGTCGGTGAGATTCGGCGCGAACCAGTTGATGACCGGGCCCTCGGGCAGATAGGCGAGGTAGCGCTTGATCTTCGGCAGCTGCCGGTACAGGACGAGGCCCACGCCGACCAGCTCGCCGGTCTTCCCGTCGAACCAGCCGAGATTCTCCGAGCGCCATTCCGCCTTGACGTCAGCCCAGGCCGGAACCTGCATGTGGCTCGCCGACGGCAGGCTCTGGATGTACGCCAGATGCTGCTCGCGACTGATCGTCCTCAGGGTCAGGCTCATTCGGGGCGCTCCTCGGGCTGGTGTGTCCCCATGGGTACAGGGGCTCCGGCTCTCGCGCGAAGCCTACTGCGCCTTACGAGCGCCCCGACTGGGCATACGGAAGCCGCGCCGGGCCCGCGGGCCGCCTCGGCGGCCCGCAGGGCGCTGTGCGATGTCCTGTGGACGGTGTCCGCGGCGTCAGCCGACGACCCCGCCGAAGAGGCCGCCGTGCGCCATGCCGAGGAAGAACCCGACCGCGGAGGCGCCGAGTCCCAGAACGAAACCGAAGCGCTCGCGGGTCGTCACCGAGATCCACTGCCCGTACGCGCCCGTGAGGACGCCGACCAGGCCGGTCCACGAGCTGAGCAGGTGCAGATCGCCGAAGAAGCCCGTCACGAACGCGAGCACTCCGAGCACCCCGGTCACCGCGAGCAGGGTGTCCTGGAGCGGATGGGGCTTGCCGTCCGTGGCGAAGAGGCCTCCGACGGTGTTGGGTCGCATTGCCTGTGCCATGTGGGCACCTCCTGCGGAAGACGGCGCACCGTAGCGCCATACACACCCGATGTGTACAGAGTGACGGTCCCGGAGGCCGGATTTCAACCGGAAGCCGCCCTGCAGGTACTCTGTACCTTCTGCACGGTGTCTGCCCATGTCACGGCGGGGTCTTTCGCGAAGGGCCCCGATTGTCAGTGGCGGCCTATACCGTTGCGTACGCATCACAACCCTCCTGCCACGGAACGACCGTGGCCGCTGAGTCCAAAGGAGGTGGGTTCCACATGCGTCACTACGAGGTGATGGTCATCCTCGACCCCGATCTCGAGGAGCGCGCTGTCTCCCCGCTGATCGAGAACTTCCTCTCCGTCGTCCGTGAGGGCAACGGAAAGGTGGAGAAGGTCGACACCTGGGGCCGTCGTCGGCTCGCGTACGAGATCAAGAAGAAGCCCGAGGGCATCTACTCGGTCATCGACCTGCAGGCCGAGCCTGCGGTCGTCAAGGAGCTCGACCGCCAGATGAACCTGAACGAGTCGGTCCTCCGGACCAAGGTCCTCCGTCCCGAGACCCACTGAGCCCTTCCGCTCAGCTGATCCCGGGATTCGAGTAGCAGCACCAAGCAGCCAGCAGCAAACCCGCCGAGAGGTTCCCCCATGGCAGGCGAGACCGTCATCACGGTCGTCGGCAATCTTGTCGACGACCCCGAGCTGCGCTTCACCCCCTCCGGTGCGGCGGTCGCGAAGTTCCGTGTCGCGTCCACTCCCCGCACCTTCGACCGTCAGACGAACGAGTGGAAGGACGGCGAGAGCCTGTTCCTGACCTGCTCCGTCTGGCGTCAGGCGGCGGAGAACGTCGCCGAGTCGCTCCAGCGAGGCATGCGCGTCATCGTGCAGGGCCGGCTGAAGCAGCGGTCCTACGAGGACCGTGAGGGCGTCAAGCGCACGGTCTACGAGTTGGACGTCGAGGAGGTCGGCGCCAGCCTGCGCAACGCCACGGCCAAGGTCACCAAGACCACCGGCCGGGGTGGCCAGGGTGGTTACGGCGGCGGTGGCGGCGGCGGCCAGGGTGGCGGCGGCTGGGGCGGCGGCCCCGGCGGCGGTCAGCAGGGCGGCGGAGCTCCCGCCGACGACCCGTGGGCGACCGGCGCTCCCGCCGGTGGCAACCAGGGCGGCGGCTGGGGCGGAAACTCCGGCGGCGGCGGTGGCGGCTACTCGGACGAACCCCCCTTCTAGGCCTCGGGCCGAGGGGCGGGTCGTACCCACACTTCTTGATCACACAGGAGAAACACCATGGCGAAGCCGCCTGTGCGCAAGCCGAAGAAGAAGGTCTGCGCTTTCTGCAAGGACAAGGTCACGTACGTGGACTACAAGGACACGAACATGCTGCGGAAGTTCATTTCCGACCGCGGCAAGATCCGTGCCCGCCGCGTGACCGGCAACTGCACGCAGCACCAGCGTGACGTCGCCACGGCCGTCAAGAACAGCCGTGAGATGGCGCTGCTGCCCTACACGTCCACCGCGCGCTAAAGGAAGGGTGACCTACTGATGAAGATCATCCTCACCCACGAGGTCTCCGGCCTCGGTGCCGCGGGCGACGTCGTCGACGTCAAGGACGGTTACGCTCGCAACTACCTGGTCCCGCGGAAGCTCGCGATCCGCTGGACCAAGGGTGGCGAGAAGGACGTCGAGCAGATCCGTCGTGCTCGCAAGATCCACGAGATCCAGACCATCGAGCAGGCCAACCAGGTCAAGGCCCAGCTCGAGGGCGTGAAGGTCCGTCTGGCGGTCCGCTCCGGCGACGCCGGTCGCCTCTTCGGTTCCGTCACCCCGGCCGACATCGCCTCGGCGATCAAGGCTGCCGGTGGCCCCGAGGTCGACAAGCGCCGCATCGAGCTCGGTGCGCCGATCAAGACCCTGGGCGCCCACGAGACGTCCGTGCGTCTGCACCCCGAGGTTGCCGCCAAGGTCAGCATCGAGGTGGTCGCGGCCTGAGTGCCGCGTTCGGCTGGACAGCCGGGAAGGGGCCGCATCCGCTGGGTGCGGCCCCTTCCGCATGCCGCCCGCGTTCTGGCCACGTCCCGCCCGTGTCCTGCCTGTGTCCCGCCCGTGTCCTGAATACGCGTCCCGCGGGATACGGGCGAATGGGCAGGTTTCACGTGAAACGTTCAGCGTGTCGCCCCGGTCACGAGCCAGCGGCCCGACCGGGCGCGCAGCCACAGGGTCAGCATTCGCACCGTCATCATCAGGGTCATGGCGGCCCACAGGGCGGTCAGTCCGCCGCCCGCCGTCGGCACGAGCAGAGCCGCCGGGGTGAAGACCGCCAGGGTGAGCAGCATGGCCCACGCCAGATACGGGCCGTCGCCGGCGCCCATCAGGACGCCGTCCAGCACGAAGACGACACCGCAGACCGGCTGCGAGAGAGCGACGATCACCAGGGCGGGGAGAGCCGCGTCCTTCACCACGGAGTCGCTGGTGAACAAGGGCAGGAAGACCGGTCGGGCGATCACGACCAGCACGCCCAGGACGACACCGACCGCGATGCCCCACTCCACCATCCGGCGGCATGCCTGGCGTGCGCCTCGGGTGTCGTCGGCTCCGAGGTAGCGCCCGATGATGGCCTGCCCGGCTATGGCGATGGCGTCGAGGGCGAAGGCGAGCAGGCTCCACAGGGACAGGACGATCTGGTGGGCCGCGATGTCGGCGTCACCGAGCCGGGCGGCCACAGCGGTGGCGATCATCAGGATCGCCCGCAGGGACAGCGTGCGCACCAGCAGCGGGGCACCGGCCTGTGCGCAGGCCCTGATCCCCGCGGCGTCGGGCCGCAGCGAGGCGCCGTGGCCGCGGGCCCCGCGGACGACCACCGTGAGATAGACCGCGGCCATCCCGCACTGGGCGATGACGGTCCCCCATGCGGAGCCCGCGATTCCCAGGCCGGCGCCGTAGACGAGGCCCGCATTGAGCACGGCGTTCGCGACGAAGCCCGCGACGGCGACGTACAACGGTGTCTTCGTGTCCTGCAGGCCGCGCAGGACGCCGGTCGCGGCGAGCACGACGAGCATGGCCGGGATGCCGAGGGCGGATATGCGCAGATAGGTCGTCGCATAGGGGGCCGCCGTGTCGGAGGCGCCGAAGACGTCCACCAGGACCGGTGCCGTGGGCAGTACTACGGCGATCACGGTGATGCCGATCAGGAGCGCCAGCCAGATGCCGTCCATGCCCTGGCGGATCGCGGCGTTGAGGTCGCCGGCACCGACCCGCCGGGCGACGGCCGCGGTGGTGGCGTAGGCGAGGAAGACGAAGACGCTCACCGCTGTCGTGAGCAGGGCCGAGGCGACACCGAGACCGGCGAGCTGGGCGGTCCCCAGGTGGCCCACGATCGCGCTGTCGGCCAGGACGAACAGCGGCTCGGCCACCAGCGCGCCGAAGGCAGGCACGGCCAGCGCGACGATCTCTCGGTCGTGCAGTCGCCGGGTGGTGCGGGAGGGCGCGGGAGCCTGTGTCATGAGCACCAATCTAATCGTCCACAGGTAAGAGATGTAAAGCCTATGCGTCCCTTACTGGCCATCTCGGCGTGTGCTCTTTCGTACACCGTTCGCAGCGATCTCGGCCCGAGCGGAGAAGTTTTTGTTCTGCACAGCCGGTGGACGGGAAACGTGCAGGTCAGCTCTCTGGTGGGGAAAGAGTGGGAACCTTGTTCACAGGCCTGTCCACCGGGTCGTGCACAGGTTTCGCGGAGTTGTCCACAGCATCCGGGCCGTCGTCCACATGCCCTGTGGATAACCAGATTGGCTGACGGTGCCCGCGGGCCTACCGTGGTCCGGCGCCCGCTCCCTTCGTCGGCCGTGATACCGACACAAAACCGACGTCTCAGAACCGGAGTTGGGCGCTTCAGTTGTCAGTGCCGTGCCGTAGAAATGAGGGGCACGGCGAGGTCCGCTCCGCGGACGGGAGGAGGTGGCTCGGTGAGCATTTCCGAGCCCTTGGACGATCCGTGGGCCGACAGCGGTCCCAGTGATCGTCTGCCCGCCTCCCGCCGGCGTGGTGACGGGGGACGAGGCCGCGACGAGCAGCACGACCGCGGCCGGGACAACGGTGTGTGGGACGGTGGCGGTGCGTCCTTCGAGCGGGTCCCGCCCCAGGACCTCGACGCCGAGCAGTCCGTCCTCGGCGGCATGCTCCTGTCGAAGGACGCCATCGCGGACGTCGTCGAGATCCTCAAGGGCCACGACTTCTACAAGCCCGCCCACGAGACGATCTTCCAGGCGATCCTCGACATCTATGCCAAGGGTGAGCCGGCCGACCCGATCACGATCGCCGCCGAGCTCACCAAGCGCGGCGAGATCAACAAGGTCGGCGGCGCCTCGTACCTGCACACCCTCGTCCAGACGGTGCCGACCGCGGCGAACGCCGAGTACTACGCGGAGATCGTCCACGAGCGTGCCGTGCTGCGCCGCCTGGTCGAGGCGGGCACCCGCATCACCCAGATGGGATACGCGGCCGACGACGACGTCGACGAGATCGTCAACCGCGCCCAGGCCGAGATCTACGCGGTCACCGAGCAGCGCACCAGCGAGGACTACCTCCCGCTCGGCGACATCATGGAGGGCGCGCTCGACGAGATCGAGGCGATCGGCTCCCGCAGCGGCGAGATGACCGGCGTGCCCACGGGCTTCACCGACTTCGACTCGCTCACCAACGGCCTGCACCCGGGCCAGATGATCGTCATCGCCGCCCGTCCCGCCATGGGCAAGTCCACCCTCGCGCTGGACTTCGCGCGGGCCGCGTCGATCAAGCACAACCTGCCGAGCGTCATCTTCTCCCTCGAGATGGGCCGCAACGAGATCGCGATGCGTCTGCTGTCCGCAGAGGCCCGCGTCGCCCTGCACCACATGCGCTCCGGCACGATGACCGACGAGGACTGGACCCGTCTGGCCCGCCGCATGCCCGACGTCTCCGCGGCCCCGCTCTTCATCGACGACTCGCCGAACCTGTCGATGATGGAGATCCGCGCCAAGTGCCGCCGCCTGAAGCAGCGCAACGACATCAGGCTCGTCGTCATCGACTACCTGCAGCTGATGCAGTCCGGCGGCTCCAAGCGCGCCGAGAGCCGTCAGCAGGAGGTCTCGGACATGTCCCGTAACCTCAAGCTGCTCGCCAAGGAGCTGGAGATCCCGGTGATCGCGCTCTCGCAGCTCAACCGTGGTCCCGAGCAGCGCACCGACAAGAAGCCGATGGTCTCCGACCTGCGTGAGTCCGGATCCATCGAGCAGGACGCCGACATGGTGATCCTGCTGCACCGCGAGGACGCCTACGAGAAGGAGTCGCCGCGCGCGGGCGAGGCCGACCTGATCGTGGCCAAGCACCGTAACGGCCCGACGGCGACGATCACGGTCGCCTTCCAGGGCCACTACTCGCGGTTCGTGGACATGGCACAGACCTGATCCGTCCGCGCCACGGGAGTGCCCGGAGACAATGAGGTCGACGGCCGAGTGTCCCGCGGGATGGACTGGGGGCATGACGACACCTGAGTTCGACCTGCTCCCCGGCACGCGCCGGGCACTTGTGCACCGGATCGCCGTGGCCCAGGCCGAGGGGCGCGCGCCCTCGCTGGTTGCGGCAGTGGTCCGGGACGGGAGAGCCGTATGGCACGGCGCGCGGACCTCGGTGGAGGGGCACGGTCCCGACGAGGACGTGCAGTACCGCATCGGCTCGATCACGAAGACCTTCACAGCCGTTCTGGTGCTGCGGCTGCGGGACGAGGGCCTGCTCGGCCTCGGCGATCCGCTGGAGAAGCATCTGCCCGGCACGGGGGCGGGGGAGGCCACGATCGCGGATCTCCTCGCCCACACCGGCGGACTGGCCGCGGAGTCGCCCGCCCCGTGGTGGGAGCGCACCCCGGGGTCGCTGCGTCCCGAACTCGCCGACGTCCTCGGCGAACAGCCCCTGCTGCACCCGGTGGGCCGCCGCTTCCACTACTCCAATCCCGGCTACACCGTGCTGGGCACGCTCGTCGAGAAGCTGCGGGGGGCTCCGTGGGAGAAGGTGCTACGGAGTGAAGTGCTCGAGCCCCTGGGACTGGACCGTACGACCGTGCAACCGAGGTCTCCGCACGCGGGGGGCTGGGCCGTCCATCCCTGGGCCGACGCCCTGCTGCCGGAGCCTTCCCAGAACCTCGGACGGATGGCGCCCGCGGGACAACTGTGGTCGACCACCGGTGACCTGGCGCGGTTCGCCGTCTTCCTGGCGCGCGGCGACGACCGGGTGCTGAGCGAGGAGACGGTACGGGAGATGCGGACTCCCGCGGCCCCGCCGGAACCCGCGGACGTGGTGGACGGTGTTTCCTACGGGCTCGGGCTGCAGATCCAGCACCGGGACGGCCGGCTGCTCGTCGGGCACTCCGGTTCGCTGCCGGGCTTCCTGGCGAACCTCACCATCAGCGTGGAGGACGACGTCGCGGCGGTCGTGCTGGCCAACTGCACGTCCGGCCCTCATCTGTCGGAGCTCGGCGCCGATCTCGTGGCCATCGTCGCACAGGCCGAGCCGCGCATTCCGGAGCCGTGGCGGCCGTTGTCGGAGGTCGACCCGGCGGTGCTGGAGCTGGCGAGACCCTGGTACTGGGGGACGCAGTCGTTCGCCCTGCGGCTGACGGCCGACGGGGGTGCCTCGCTGGAACCGCTGTCCGAGAGAGGCCGCCGCTCACGTTTCCGGGCGAACGGTGACGGGACGTGGACCGGGCTCGACGGCTACTACGCCGGTGAACTCCTCAGGCCTGTGCGGCGCCCGGACGGGACCGTGGATCATCTGGACCTCGGGTCGTTCGTGTTCACGCGCCGGCCGTACGACGAGGAGGCTTCCGTGCCCGGCGGAGTGGACCCGGACGGGTGGCGGGGCATCAGCTGACGGTGATCCGCCCCGGGGAAACCGGTGTGGCACATGAGGGGGCGTCCTGTTTCACGTGAAACAAGACGCCCCGTCCGTTTCGGTGCGGGTTCAGAGCTGGAGCTTGAAGCCCAGATGGGAGGGCTCGAATCCCAGTCGCTCGTAGAAGCGGTGGGCGTCGGTGCGTGTCCTGTCCGACGTCAGCTGCACCAACTGACAGTCCAGGCGGCGGGATCGGTCGATCGCCCACTCGATGAGCCGGGTGCCCAGTCCGCTGCCCCGTTCGTCGGCGTGGATGCGCACCGCTTCGATGATCGACCGGGTGGCGCCGCGCCGGGACAGTCCCGGAACGATCGTGAGCTGGAGGGTGCCGACGACCCGGCCCTCGCGTTCGGCGACGACCAGATGCTGGTGCGGGTCGGACGTGAGGCGGTCGAGGGCCGCCAGGTACGGGCTCAGGTCGTCCGGCGACTCACGCCGGGCGCCCAGAGGGTCGTCGGCCAGCATCGCGACGATCGCGGGCACGTCGTCCGCCGTGGCGGGCCGTATCGCAAGGTCTCCCATATGCAGCACCCTATGCGGGTGCGCTGACGGCGGCCGGGCACGGCTCAGCCCGCCGCCACCGTCAGTGGAGCGAAGCGCCGGGTCCAGTCACCTGGCAGGTCCGGGATGCCGTGGGTCATGACCGCGTTGAAGGCGACGGACGCCAGCCCCCGCGCCCTCACCCATGCCAGCAAGGCCTCGTGCCGTACGTCGATGTCGGTGCGCAGGGGGCGGTCGGTGTGCGCGGCGAGGGAGGCGACGAGTGCCGCGGCCGTCTCGGTGTCGCGGGCGATCAGCGGTCCGACGACATGGGTGTCCATGTTGGGCCAGGCGGCCGCGTACCCGATGAGCCGTCCGTTCTCCTCGGCCACCCGGATCTGGTCGGCGAAGGCCGGCAGGCGCGTGATGAGGTGCGTGCGGTCGACGCCGAACACCTCTGCGTCGAGCCGCAGGATCGCGGTGAGGTCCTCGGCGGTGGCGGCGCGGGTGGTGACCTCGGGCACCGGCCCGTCGGGCGTGAAGCGCCCGCACAGCATCTCGGCCCGGCCGGTGACCTCGAAGCCGAGTTCCTCGTACAGGGGGCGGCCGTTCGGGGTCGCATGCAGGGTCAGCGGGGTGGTGCCCATGGTGGTGACGACGTGCCTCATCAGCCGGCGGCCCACGCCTTGCCGGGCATGCCGTCGGGCCACCAGCACCATGCCGACGGCGCCCAGCTGCGGACGGTCCTGCGGCCCGTACTCGGTGACGACGCAGGCGGTGACGAGACCCCCGCCGGGGTCGTCGATGCCGTACGCCTTCCCGGCGGTGAGGAGGAGGCCCCACTTGTGCTCTTCGCGAGGCCACCCCCGATCCTCCGACAGGTCGGCGCAGGAGGTGAGATCGCGGAGCGTCAGCCGGCGGATGGGCAGAGCGGAGAGGGAAGGAGTCGGCACGCGGGCCAGGCTGTCCGACGCGCCCCCTCGGCGTCCACCACTTTCCCGCCGTTCACCGGGCCGGTGGATCCGGCGGGAGTGCTCAGCGGGGCGGCGCAGGCCGAGGTCGCGGGCGGTACGTCAGCCGAGGTCAGGCGCGTGCATGGCGCGTACGCCCTCGATGTTGCCGTCCAGATAGTGTCGCAGCGACAGCGGGACGAGATGGACGGAGGCGATCCCGACACGGGTGAACGGCACGCGGACGATCTCGTACTCGCCGGCGGGCTCGTCCACCTCCGGGCCGTGCCGCAGAGAGGTGTCCATGGACTCCAGGCGGCAGACGAAGAAGTGCTGCACCTTCACGCCGGTCGCGCCGCCGTCCTCGCCGATGTGCTCGACGGTGTCGACGAAGCAGGGCACCACGTCGGTGATCTTGGCGCCGAGTTCCTCGTACACCTCGCGGTGCAGGGCGTCGACGACGGTCGTGTCCCCGGGCTCCACCCCGCCTCCGGGAGTGACCCAGTAGGGGTCCACGCCGGGCTTGGTGCGCTTGATCAGGATCAGGTCGTCGCCGTCCAGCAGGACGGCACGGGCGGTGCGCTTGACCACGGGTCGGACGGTCATGGGAGGAATGTGGCCCGTATCGTTCCACGTGAAACATCGCATATCGTCACCGGACGAGCCCGCCCGGTGACGACCGAGCGGCTCTGCTCAGCACCAGTCCGCCGCGGCCCGCAGCAGCCATTCGTGGGCCCGTGCGATGTGCGGCATCGCCAGCGTGCCCGTCCGGACCACCAGGAAGTAGGTCCGCAGCGGAGGCACGGCCGGCTCGTGCAGGGCGACGACGTCACCGCGCTCCAGAGCCGCCTCGCACAGATAGCGGGGCAGCACTGCCAGCCCCGCGCCCGCGACGGCGCAGGCGAGGACCGCGCGCAGATCGGGGACGATGATCGTGCCGGGAGCGGCGGGACGGGAGTCGAAGACGGAGGCCCAGTAGCGGGAGACGAAGGGCAGTGACTCGTGCACCTCGATCACGGGAATGTCCTTCAGCGCGGGCGCCCCGGCGTGGCGGGCTGCCTCGGCGCCTGTCTGCTCGGCCCGGCCCGGGGCGGCGACCAGGACGTGCTCCTCGTCGCACAGCGCAGTCGCCGTGAGCAGCGCCCCGCGCGGGCGGGCCGTGCCGATGGCCAGATCGTGATGCCCGGCGGCCAGCCCTTCCAGGACTTCCTCGGCGGGCCCGAAGGAGGAGCGCAACGCGAATCCCTGGCCGTCCTCCCCGGTCAGTTCCGTGAGGGCGGGCAGCGCGCGCTCGGCGGTGAACTCGGGCGGCCCGGCGAGGTGCAGGCTGCGCAAGGAGGACTCGTCGTCGAGTCCGGTCTCGGCGATCTCGACCAGGGCGTCGAGATGCGGAGCCGCCTTGTGCGCGAGTTCGTCGCCGATGGTCGTCGGCGTCACTCCGCGGGCCTGCCGCAGGAACAGGGGACGGCCCAACTGCCGTTCGAGGGTGCGGATCTGCGAAGTCACGGCCGGCTGCGACAGACCGAGCAGCGCGGCGGCGCGGGTGAAGGAGCCGGCCCGGTGCACGGTCACGAAGGTGCGCAGCAAGGCCAGATCCATGGCCTGTCCTCCTCTTTCCCTGCCCTTCTCCCGGCCCCGAGGCAGGGCCCAACTATAAATATGTCGATAGGTCTCTGTCGCTACGGTGATTGGACACTGACACAGAGTCAACTAGCCTTGTTCGCGCGGTTCTTCGCGCGCGGAACCGAGGGCGGTCCGAGCCACGAGGGGGGAGGCTCGGACCGTCCGCCGCCTGCCGCCTGCCGCCTGCCGCCCGCAGCGGACGCCACGCCGGGATGCCGGTGGGGCTCCGGGACCGCGTTCACGTCGCCGATTCCCGCACCGCGCGAAGCACGTCCGCCACCAGATCCTCCGGGTCCTCGGCCCCGACCGACAGGCGGATGAACCCCTCCGGTACCGCGTCCCCGCCCCAGCGTCCGCGCCGCTCGGCCGTGGACCGTACCCCGCCGAAGCTCGTCGCCTCGTCCACGAGCCGGAGCTCCTGCAGGAACCGCTCGGCCCGCGCACGCGTGGGCAGCGTGAAGGAGACCACGCACCCGTAGCGGCGCATCTGACGGGAGGCGACGGCGTGCGAGGGATCACCGGGCAGCCCGGGATAGCGCAGCCCGCTCACCTCCGGCTGCCCCCGCAGGGCCTCGCCGACCGCCAGAGCCGTGGCGCACTGCCGGTCCACCCGCAGCTGGAGCGTGGCGAGCGAACGGTGCGCGAGCCAGGTCTCCATGGGCCCCGGGATCGCGCCGACGATCTTGCGCCAGCGCCGGACCGCGGTCATGGCCTCGGTGTCGCGCCCGACGACGTAACCCAGCAGCACGTCCCCGTGCCCGGTGAGCTGCTTGGTGCCGCTGGCCACCGAGAAGTCGGCGCCGAGTTCCAGCGGGCGCTGCCCCAGCGGCGTCGCGAGCGTGTTGTCGACCGCGACCAGGGCGCCACGCGCGTGTGCGGCCTCGGCCAGGCGCCGGACGTCGCACACGTCGAGCCCGGGGTTGGAGGGGGTCTCGAGCCACACCAGCCGCGCGCCGTCGAGGACGTCGAGCTGGGCGTCGTTCCCGGTCGGCGCGGTGCGCACGTCGATGCCGTACGCCTCCAGCTGGGCGCGCACCAGGGGCAGCGCCTGGTAGCCGTCGCTGGGCAGGACGACTGTGTCCCCGGCGCGCAGTTGGGAGAACAGCACCGACGAGATCGCGGCCATCCCGGAGGCGAACGCGAGTGTCTCCACCCCGTCCTGGCCGGGCGCCTCCAACTCGCCGACAGCACGCTCCAGCAGCGTCCAGGTCGGGTTCTCGTCACGGCCGTAGGTGTACGGGCCGGTCGGGTCGCCCGGCAGATGGAAGTGGGCGGCGAACACCGGACCGGGCAGGGTCGGCTCGTACTTCACCGGCTGGGGCAGCCCGGCCCGCACCGCGCGCGTGCCCTCTCCGCCGCCGGCCGCGCCCGTGCCGGAGCCGTTCATGCCGCCCGTCCTTCCAGGTGCTCGCGCACCGCGGCGAGCAGGCCCTCGCACGCCGTCTCCACCATCTCCAGGCACTCCTCGAAGTCGTCCCTGCCCCCGTAGTACGGGTCGGGCACGTCGAGGTCGTCGCCGGCCTCGTCGGAAGGCGCGGGCGATCCACTCGTCGCGGGCTGGAGGCCGGGCGAGGGGCGGGTGTACGCGCGCAGCAGCCGCACCTTCGCCGCGTCCTCCGGAGTGGACGCGAGGCGGCGCAGGGCCGTGAGGTGGCCGGAGTCGAGGGCGACGACGAGGTCGAGCTGGTCGAACCAGGACGGCTGGAACTGCCGGGCGGTGTGCTCGTTCGCGTAACCGTTGTCCTCGAGGACGGCGGCGGCGCGCGGGTCGGCACCCTCGCCCACGTGCCAACCGCCGGTCCCGGCGCTCTCGGCCTCGACCAGGCCGTCGAGTCCGGCCTCGGCCAGGCGGGCACGGAAGACGGCCTCGGCCATCGGGGAGCGGCAGATGTTGCCGGTGCAGACGAAGCAGACGCGGTAGGTCATCGCACGCTCAGTCCTCGTCGGGCAGGACGACGTGGAGCGCCCAGGAGACGATCGAGATGATCAGGCCGCCGAGGACGGCGGTCCAGAAGCCCTCGACGTGGAAGCTGAGGTCGAGCCCGTCGGCCAGCCACGAGGTCAGCAGCAGCATCAGAGCGTTGACGATCAGGGTGAACAGGCCGAGCGTCAGGATGAGCAGGGGCAGGCTGAGAAGGTTGACCACCGGCTTGACCAGCCAGTTCACCAGGCCGAAGAGCAGCGCTACCACTATCAGGGTGCCGGCCTTCTTGCCTGTGCTGTCCCCCGTGAGGGTGATCTTGTCGAGCAGCCAGACGGCGACCGCCAGGGCACCCGCGTTGGCGATCGTCTTGACTACGAAATTCTTCATGTGTCTGATCGTGGCAGACAGGATCGAATACGAGCAGCGTGATGAGGACGGCAAGGGCGATGAAGGCATTCCGACTGGACGAACTGGAGGCGGAGCGCGCCGCCAACGAGGGCGCCTACCTGCAGTTTCTTCGTGAGCGGAACATGTCGGTCGGCCTGTACGCGCTCAACGCGGGCGAGCACGATCCACAGCAGCCGCACCGCCAGGACGAGGTCTACTTCGTGGTGAGCGGCCGCGCCTCGATCACCGTCGGCCTGGAGACCACGGAGGTGGCGCGCGGCAGCGTGGTGTACGTGCCGGCCGGAGTCGCCCACAAGTTCCACCACATCAGCGAGGACCTGCGGGTGCTCGTGGTGTTCTCCCCGCCGGAGAGCTGACCGGCCGGAAAGCCGGCCCGCCGGAGACCTGACCCGTCGGAAAGCCGGTCCTCCGGAGAGCTGACCCTCCGGCAGGCCGACCCGTCGTCTCGGGGTTCCCTAGGGGATCAGTCAGGGGAGGACAAGGGGCGCGAGCCCCCCGCCGGGACCCCCGTCCGTCCTAGCATCGAGAGCAGGACATCGGATCGCCCCCTGCTCGAGGCAGTGGGCGGAGAGGCAAGGACAGGGGCGATGGGAGAGATCTTCGCGGGACTGCCGTGGTGGGTGAAGTGGGTAGCGGTGCCGGTCATCGCCCTGGTCGTGTTCGGTGGGCTGATAGCCAGCGTCGTGGGCTTCGTCATCGGGCTGTTGTTCAAGGTGCTGGTCTTCGTGGCGCTGGTGGGCGGACTGGTCTACGTGGTGCGCAAGTTCACGTCGAGTTCCTCGTCGCGCGGCGACTGGTGAGGGCATCGGGAGCCGGTGAGCGGTAACAGGAATCACCGGTTCCCTCGCGCGAGGGAAGTTTCCCCGGCAGGCGGTCCGCAAGCGGTGGCGGGCGGTTAGAGTCCGGAACTCGACGCGGGGCCACCCCGCGAACGGCGCACACCCCCTCCCCGTGTTCCCCCGCACGGGCTCCCCCTCGCGCTTCGGGAGTGACCCTTGGCCACGGCAGACACCGCACTCAATGACCCCCACGCATCACCGGCTGCGGACCGGCCGGCCGTGCCTTCCTCCGCGCACCGCGTCCGGCCCCCGGAACAGCCGGGCCCCGCCGGGCAGGATCGCTCGACGGCACATCCGCCGCCGCGAACGCCCTCGCAGCTGCCACGGACGCCGACGCAGCCTCGACGGCCCCCCTCACAGCCCCCACGGACACCGACGCAGCCCCCACGGACCACGTCTCGGCCCCCACGGACTCCCTCGCCCCCCTCACAGGCTCACCCACAGACCCCCTCACCGAACTCCTCCCCGGTGCCCGTCGCGCCGCACCCCGCGGCGTCCGACGCGCCGTCGCAGTCGGGCACCCTCATCGGGTCCGTCCAGCGCGCGCTGCGCCTGCTGGAACGCGTCGCCGAGCACGAGCAGGGAGCCCCCGCCAAGCAACTGGCCCGCGAGACCGGTCTGGCGCTGCCCACGGCCTACCACCTGCTGCGCACCCTGGTGCACGAGGGCTATCTGCGCCGTGACAGAGGCCTGTTCTTCCTCGGGGAGGCGGCCGAGCGGCTGGGCGGCAGCAGAGCCGAGCAGAAACGTCGCAGCACGGTCGCCGAGGCGCTGGCCCGCTGTCACGACGCCATCGGCGTCCCCGTGTACTACGCCGTCTACCAGGACGGTGAGATCGAGATCCTGGGCGTCTCGGACAGCCCGGAAAATCCGGCGGTGGAGGAGTGGGCCGACTTCCGCGAGACCGGGCACGCGCACGCGATCGGCCAGTGCCTGCTCGCCCAGTTGGACGAGGACGCCCGTCGCGACCACCTCGAGCGTTACCCCGTGCAGCCCATCACCCCGTACACGGTGCGCGACAACCAGACCCTGCTCCGCAGACTGGAACGCATCGGTCGCAGGCAGCCGGTGACGGAACGGCAGGAGTACGCCCTCGGCACGGTCTGCGCGGCTGTTCCGCTCACCGTGGGCACGACCGTCGCGACGATGGCCATCTCGATGCCGTGCGATCAGGCCGATCGGCTGGAGTCGGCCGCGCAGCAACTGCAGAGCGAAGTGGGCCGGTTGCTGAGGTCTCTGGGCCGGTCTATCAGTATCTGAAAACTCACTCCTTGTGATCTGGTGTACACGTTGAGCAAGATGCCTGCAGGGTCAGGGGATCATTCCCGGCCAGTCGGCGTCACAAGACGGGGTAGGCGATGCGCGAGTCCGTACAGGCAGAGGTCATGATGAGCTTTCTCGTGTCCGAGGAGCTCTCCTTCCGCATCCCGGTGGAGCTGCGTTACGAGACGTACGATCCCTACGCCGTGCGGCTGACCTTCCATCTGCCGGGTGATGCCCCGGTGACCTGGGCGTTCGGCCGGGAACTGATGATCGACGGGGTGGGGAGGCCCTGCGGTGACGGCGATGTGCGCATCTCGCCCGCCGACCCGGAGTCGCTGAGCGATGTCCTGATCCGGCTTCAGGTCGGCCGGGACCAGGCGCTGTTCCGCTCGTCGACGGCGCCGCTCATCGCCTTCCTCGACCGCACCGACAAACTGGTGCCGCTCGGCCAGGAAGGTTCGCTCGCCGACTTCGACGCCCACCTCGACGAGGCGCTGGACCGCATCCTGGCAGAACAGAGCGCGGGCTGAGGCGCTACGGCGGAGGCACGGCGCACCGAGTCGGCGGAACGCTCCGACATGGGCCAGGACACTGTGCAGGAACGCTTCTCCTGACCGAGTGTCGGGGAAGCGACAGTCGCCCGTCCCGCCGGCTCGTGGACCTCACAGCTCTCGGCGGCCACCGCCGGCCCGGGAGCCCCACGAGTCCGGCCCCGAGCCCGTTCTCAGCGCTTGCGGCGCCTGCCCCTCCCCGTGCCGGAGCGTGCCTGGGCCGGAGCCGCGCCGGCCGTCGCCCCCTCCGGTCCCCGACGGTCCGCGGAGACGACCAGGGCGGCGAGAGCCGTGGTGACCGGGACCGAGGCGACCAGCCCGATCGAGCCCACCAGTGTGCGCACGATCTCCTCCGTGACCAGCTCGCTGTTGGCGACGGTGCCCACGCTGCTCTGCGCGATGGAGAAGAGCAGCAGCAACGGCAGCGCGGCGCCCGCGTAGGCGAGGACGAGCGTGTTGACGACCGACGCGATGTGATCGCGGCCGATGCGGATGCCCGCGCGGTACAGCCCGCGCCAGCCCATCGAGGGGTTGGCCTCGTGCAGTTCCCACACGGCCGAGGTCTGCGTGACCGTCACGTCGTCGAGGACACCGAGGGAGCCGATGATGACGCCGGCCAGCAGCAGACCGCTCATGTCGATCGACGGATACAGGCCGTGGATCAGACCGGTGTTGTCGTCCGTGTTGCCGGTGAGCGCGGCCCATCCGATGAACACCGAGCCCAGGACGCCGATCAGCAGCAGCGAGAGCAGTGTGCCCAGGACCGCCACGGACGTACGGGCCGACAGGCCGTGACACATGTACAGGGCGATCAGCATGATGGCACTGGACCCGACCACCGCCACGACCAGCGGATTCGAGCCTTCCAGGATCGCCGGAAGGATGAAGAGGGTCAGCACCAGGAAGCTCACGGCCAGCGCGATCAGCGCCATGACGCCCCGCATCCGGCCCACCACCACGACGGCCAGCGCGAAGACGCCGGCCAGCAGGGCCATGGGGAACCTGCGGTCGACGTCGGTGACCGCGTACTGCAGTTCCCTGGGCGCCGAGGGCTCGTAGGCGACCACGACCTTCTGCCCCTGGTGCAGTTGCCGCGACTGGTCCGGCTGCACGATCTCGGTGAACGTCCGGCCCTTGTCCTTGCCGGTGTCGACGCGGATGGTGGCCTTGTGGCAGGTGCCGTCCGCTTGCTGCTGGGCCGAGGAGCCCTCGGCGGTCGACGTGTCGCCGGTCGGCGTGCTGCCCGGGGCGTTCACCGACTTGCAGCTCACGTTCATCACCTGGACGACCGTCGCCTGCTGGGTCTGCCGGTCGAAGCCGACGCCGGTGCGCTCGTGCGACGGTGCGCCGCCGGGCCACAGCACCGCGAGCCCGACCAGCACGGCCGCGGCGAAGGGAATCAGGACCGCGGCGATGACCTTGCGCAGGTGCCGGGAGACGGGCGCGGCGGGGCCGTGGCTGTGCGAGTGACCGTGTCCGCCTCCGACCCCTGACCCGTGGCCGTGCCCCTGCCCCTGCCCCTGCCCCTGATCGTGCCCATGCCCATGCCCGTGGCCATGATCGGGGCCGTCTCCACGGCCGTGATCGCCGTCGTGTCGGTGCGGCGGCCCGGGTGACGGCCCGGGTGACGGCGATGGCGGACCAGGTGGCGGATCGGGTGGCGGAAACGGGTACTGCGGTGTCGTGGTCACCGCCCGATCATCGCAAGGACGGCAGGGGGCCTCTGTTCACCGCGCCCGAGTTGACGCTAGCGTGGAGGTACCTTTTGTACACGCGGGAGCTCGGAGCACCGGGCTGAGAGGGCGCTGACCTCCGTCCCAGCGATGTTTCACGTGGAACGTCACCGGAGTCGAGTGATGTTGCACACGGAACGTCGACCGACGGAAACCGCTGCGTCGACCGCCGAACCTGTTACCGGGTAATGCCGGCGTAGGGAGTAGGTCTCATGACCAGCAAGGACGCACGCACGCCTGCCTCCGATCAGATCGACGGGGAGGCCGGGTCATCCATCGGCTGGCACAAGGCGTACGTCGAGGGCTCACGCCCCGATCTGCGGGTGCCGGTCCGTCAGGTGCATCTCACCAACGGGCAGTCGGTCACGCTGTACGACACATCGGGCCCGTACACCGATCCGCTCGTCGACACCGATGTCCGCAGGGGCCTGCCGCCGCTGCGGGAGAACTGGATCGTCGCCCGCGGCGACACGGAGGAGTACACGGGCCGCCCCGTACGCCCCGAGGACGACGGGATCAAGCACACCTCGCCGCGCGGCGGACTGCGCAATCTCGACGCCGTCTTCCCGGGGCGGCCGCGCCAGCCGCGCCGCGGCCGGGACGGCAGGGCGGTCACCCAGCTCGCGTACGCGCGCCGGGGTGAGATCACGCCGGAGATGGAGTACGTGGCGATCCGGGAGAACGTCTCCGCCGAGGTGGTCCGTGAGGAGATCGCCGCGGGGCGCGCGGTGCTGCCCGCGAACGTCAACCACCCGGAGATCGAGCCGATGATCATCGGCAAGCGGTTCCTGGTGAAGGTCAACGCCAACATCGGCAACTCCGCGGTCACCTCCTCCATCGAGGAGGAGGTCGAGAAGATGACCTGGGCGACCCGCTGGGGCGCCGACACGGTCATGGACCTCTCCACCGGCCGCAACATCCACACCACCCGCGAGTGGGTGCTGCGCAACTCCCCCGTCCCCATCGGCACCGTGCCGCTGTACCAGGCCCTGGAGAAGGTCGACGGCAAGGCCGAGGAACTGACCTGGGAGATCTACAAGGACACCGTCATCGAGCAGGCCGAGCAGGGCGTCGACTACATGACGGTCCACGCGGGTGTGCGCCTGCCGTACGTGCCGCTCACGGCGAACCGCAAGACCGGCATCGTCTCGCGCGGCGGCTCGATCATGGCCGCGTGGTGCCTCGCGCACCACAAGGAGAGCTTCCTGTACGAGAACTTCGAGGAACTCTGCGAGATCCTCGCCGCCTACGACGTCACGTACTCGCTGGGTGACGGCCTCCGGCCGGGTTCGATCGCGGACGCCAACGACGAGGCGCAGTTCGCGGAGTTGCGCACGCTCGGGGAACTCAACCGGATCGCGAAGCGCTTCCACGTCCAGACCATGATCGAGGGCCCGGGACACGTCCCGATGCACAAGATCAAGGAGAACATCGACCTCCAGCAGGAGATCTGCGACGAAGCCCCGTTCTACACGCTCGGCCCGCTGACGACGGACATCGCGCCGGCCTACGACCACATCACCTCCGGCATCGGCGCCGCGATGATCGCCTGGTGGGGCACGGCCATGCTCTGCTACGTCACCCCCAAGGAACACCTGGGCCTGCCCAACCGCGACGACGTCAAGACCGGCGTCATCACCTACAAGATCGCCGCCCACGCGGCCGACCTCGCCAAGGGGCACCCGGGTGCGCAGGAGTGGGACGACGCGCTGTCCGACGCCCGCTTCGAGTTCCGGTGGGAGGACCAGTTCAACCTCGCCCTCGACCCGGACACGGCACGGGAGTTCCACGACGAGACCCTGCCGGCGGAGCCCGCCAAGACCGCCCACTTCTGCTCGATGTGCGGGCCGAAGTTCTGCTCGATGAAGATCAGTCAGAGCATCGCGGAGCGGTTCGGCGGTGACGTGGCCGAGGGGGCGTCGCCCGAGGAGGTCGCCGAGGGGATGCTGCAGAAGTCGAAGGAGTTCGCGGCGAACGGGAACCGGGTGTACCTGCCGATCGCCGACTGACCCGCGGGCGCCCGCAGCCGCCGCGCGACCGTTCGTTGTGGTCGTCGTGATCGTTGTGGTCGTGCGGCCCGCGTGTGTGAGCGCGGGCCGCACCGAGCGCGGGCCGCACCGACGCCCCTGCGTGAGGCAGAGACCCCGCACCGGGTAACGGTAGGAACACGAAGCCGCTCGGCGTCGTCAAGATCCTTACTGTCTTCCGTGTGGATGGGATCGATGTAGCCAACGGAGTCGCGGGCGCCGTCATCGGCATGGTGTTCGCCGTGCTGTTCCAGCAGCCGTTGCAGGACGCCTGGTACCGCCTGCGCAGACGCTCGGCCGGCGCGATCCGCGCCCTGGCGCGTGGGAACGAGTCGGGACCCGCCTGGCGCGCGTTCTCACTCGGGCCCCTGCACACCTCAGCCCTGATCGTCGAGGGGGACGGAACGTCTCCGATACCGTCCGAGACGATCCACATCCACGTGCTCGACGGCGAGGTGGAGCTGCCGCCGGACATGGTCCCCTGGCGAGCGGAGATCGCGGAGCAGAGCGAGAGCCTGCGAGCGGAGGGACGCGCACCTCTGTGGAACGGACCCCGTTACGCGGTCGAATCGTTCGACCTGTCGCGTACCGCTCTGGACGAGACGCCCGAAGTCCACCTGCGGCTCAGGCCGACCGACTACTACACGTTCCTGGCCGCCCAGCAACTCGACCGCCGGCTGCCGGACGGCACGACACCCCGCTCCCGCTACCTGGACCCGGACCGGCCGCTCGAGGCGCCTGACTTCCTCCAGTGCAGCTTCGCCGTCAACATCGCCGTCGTCACCGCCGACGACATGCTGGTGGTGAGCCGGCGCAGCGACCGGGTGCGCATGGCGCCGGGCGTCTGGAACTCCTCCGTCAACGAGGGCCTCTCCCGCCACATCGACTCGTCGGGCAGGAACGCGCCGGACCTGCACTCCGTGGCCCGGCGGGGGATGCGGGAAGAGCTGTCCCTGGAGCCGCACGAGTACACGCTCGACCTCCTGGCGTTCGTGCTCGACGTCGACAAACGCCACTGGAGCGCTCACTTCCACGCCAGGCTGACGCAGCTCAGGAGCGCGGACCTCCAGGCCCGCATGAGCAGGGGCGTCGCGGACCGCTGGGAGCACCAGACCATCGACTACGTGCCCTTCAACCCGGCAACGGTGATCAAGTACCTGATGCGGGACGACCGCGTCCACCGGTGGGCGCCCTTGGCACCGGCGCTGTTCCACCTCTCTCTCGTGCATGCCTACGGCCGTACGCCGGTGGAACGGGCCGAGGCGCAGATCATCAGGCGTCTGTAGGCGCGGCATGCGCGCCCCCGGGGTCCGGAGGGCGCAGGCTGCGTGCGTCAGCCCTGGTCACTCCGGCCGGTGTTCCGGGCCTCCGAAGTCCGGGCTGGTGTAGTCCGGGCTCGTGAAGCTCGGGCGCGGGCCGGCGGCCGGGCCGTCGCCCGGGCTGCTGAACCCCGGGCGGTCGTAGCCGAGTTGTGGCATGCGGCCGCTCGGCGTGGGCTGTGCCGTCCGCCGGAGTACGGCAGCGGTGGAGGGATCCTCGAGCGCCTCCCGCAGGAACGGGAGGATGCCGCGTTCCAGCAGGGCCTCGCGCCAGGCTTCCCTGGCCCGGAACACCTCCGCGCCCGACTCCCCGTAGGACCCGGCGTCGAACGACGGCCTGTTGCGCAGGGCGGTGAGCAGGAGCCCGACGGCGGCGACGAGGATGGCGACCGCGGTCATGGCACCGAACACCCACCCGGCGGTGAGCAGGGTCCTGCCGAACGCCTTGTGGGGGGCGAACGACTTGATGACGTAGCCGACGAGCAGGAAGATCGCCGCTGCTGTTCCGGCGAGGACGGGGGTCAGGACGGCGGCGACGGCGACGGCGCCCGCGCCGGCCGCCTCGTCGGTCTCGGCTGTCCCGCCGAGCGTGGTGGCGAGCCCCAGCCCGCCCGTGCCCGGCTCGTCCGGGCCGGATGCGTGGGCGGACGACGGGGTGGGCGGCGCCGGCCGGCGCAGTTCCTCGCGGACCTTCACGTAGTGCTGGTACTCGGCCGCCGCGGCGGCCGTGATGAGCGCGGTGGCGTTCAGCGCCATGGTGCGCAGCTGTTCGGAGTTGAGCCGCTGTCCCACAGCGGCGAGTTCCGGGCGGTGTGGTGCCAGGCGCAGCGCCTCATCGAGGATCCGCTCGTATTCCTGGCGGTCCTCGCTCAGCAGGTGCTGCGGAATGCTGTTCATGTGCATCCCCCGATGCTCCGTAGGGCTTGGGGCTCGCATGCCAACGAGCCGTCGGGCAGAAACGGAGGGGAGCCTGCTACGGATAAGCCGATGGTAGAGCGGTGGGGGCGCGCGGTGACAGGGGGTTTCCGGAAATTGGGCCCTGGCCTGCGCTGTTGGGAGCGCTCCCGGCGAGCGGGGGCGCCTGCCCGGTGAACGCTCAGGCCTCCAGCGGAAGCTGCTGGACCAGCAGTTTTCCGGCCATGGTCACTCCGCCGTCCATGGCGATGGCCAGTCCGTCGGCGTAGACGTGCGGTCCCTCGACCACCGGACCGCTGTCGTCCCCGCCGTCCTCGGAGCCGACCTGGCCGAGCAGATAAGGGATGGGGCTGTGGCCGTGAACGATACGGGTGCCGCCGTACGTATCCAGCAGGGAGCGGACATGGTCGGCGCCGCCCTCGTCGCGGAAGGAGAAGCGCTTGGTGAACTTGCGGAAGAGGTCCCAGCACTCGTCGGCGTCGTTGCGCGTGAGCGTCTCGCGGACGGTGTCGTTGACCGCTTCGATCGAGTCGCCGTAGTCGAGGTAGGCGGTGGTGTCGGAGTGGACGAGCAGATAGCCGTCGACCTCCTCGACGGCGTCGAGGCGGGCCATCCACTGCAGGTGGTGGTCCTGGAGGCGGTCCATGTCGGTCTTCTGGCCGCCGTTGAGCAGCCAGGCCGCCTGGAAGGTGGCCGTGCCCGCGCCGGAGTTGACGGGGGTGTCGCCGAACCGCTTGGCGCCCAGCAGCAGCAGCTCGTGGTTGCCCATGAGGGCCTTGCAGTAGCCGCCGGCCGCGGCGGCCTCGGCGGACAGCCGCATCACGAGGTCGATGACGCCGATGCCGTCGGGGCCGCGGTCGGTGAAGTCGCCGAGGAACCACAGTCGGGCGGTGCCCGCGCTCCAGTGGCTCGCCGCGTCGATGAGGCCCTTCTCCCGCAGGGCGGCCACCAGTTCGTCGAGGTAGCCGTGCACGTCTCCGACGACGTACAGCGGTCCCGGCCCGTCGGTGTGCGGCGGGGCGGGCGCGGGAGTCGGGGCGATGATCACCTGGAGCGTGTCACCGCGCTTGATGACGGGCAGGTCGCGCTCGGTGGGCGTGTAGCCCTCCGGGTGGGCGGCCTCGTGGGGCGGGACGACATCGCCGGGGTGCGCGCTGTGGCCGTACGGACCGGTCTCGTGGACGTACGCCGGTACCCGGAAGTCGCGCAGCGTCGCCGTCCGCTCCACCTCGGGTCCCTGACCGGCCCCCTGAGTCATCAGACCCCTCCACCATCGCGCCGCATCTGCACCGCTTCGGACTGCCTGGTCGCAGCGGCCCGCGGTGTCGTGGGCCCATCATAGGAACGCGGATCGCGCCATGTGATGACCCAGGGGTGCTCAATCGGAACAAGAGTCCTGCTCACTGTGGCTTTCGCCCCGGTTGGGCAGGGCTTCGACCGTCTGCCGACCGTACCTCTTCTACTCCTCCTCGGGCGACCGCGGCGGGCTGACCGTCGTCCGCTGCGGGCGTCGCTGCGAGGAGGTGCGCACGATCAACTCGGTCGGTATCACCTGCTCGACCGGTTGGTCCGATTCGACCCCCTCGATCGCGTCGATGAGAAGCTGCACCACGGCCGTGCCGATCCGGCGCGGTTTCAGCGACAGCGTGGTGATGGGGGGCTCGGTGTTGGCGTACACGGTGGACTCGCTGCAGCAGACGAGAAGCAGGTCGTCCGGTACCCGCAGCCCGTAACGACGGGCGGCGGCGAGCAGATCGGTGCCGTTGGGGTCGAACAGGCCGTAGACGGCGTCGGGCCGGTCGGGGCGGGCGAGCAGCCGGTCGGCGGCGACCGCGCCCGCGCACGGGTCGTGCGCCGGGTAGGCCTCGTACACCGGGTCCTGGCCGACGCGCTCGCACCAGCGCAGGTACGCCGTGGTCGACAGGTGGGTGTAGGTGTCCGTGGTAGTGCCCGTCAGCAGGCCGATGCGGCGGGCGCCGGCGTCGGCCAGGTGGTCGAGGATGCCGAGGACGGCGGCCTCGTGGTCGTTGTCGACCCAGGCGGTGACCGGGAGCGCGCCGGCCGGGCGGCCGTCGGAGACGACCGGTAAGCCCTGCCGGACCAGCTCGCTGACGACCGGGTCCTGGTCGGAGGGGTCGATGACGACCGTGCCGTCCAGGGCGACGTTCGACCACACGTCGTGCCGCGAGGTCGCGGGCAGGATGACGAGCGCGTAGCCGCGGGCGAGCGCGGCGGAGGTGGCGGCGCGGGCCATCTCGGCGAAGTAGGCGAACTCGGTGAAGGTGAAAGGTTCATCCCCGTACGTCGTCACGGTCAGACCGATCAGGCCGGACTTGCCGGTACGGAGGGTCCGGGCGGCGGCCGAGGGGCGGTAGCCCAGCCGGTCGGCGACCTCGCGCACATGGCGCCGGGTGGCGTCCGGGAGCCTGCCCTTGCCGTTGAGGGCGTCGGAGACGGTCGTGATGGAGACTCCGGCGGCGGCGGCCACGTCTCTGATGCCCGCCCGGCCCGGTCGGCTGCCTCGCCGTGAGGTTTCCGCGCGGCTCACCTGGTGCTTCCCTGCTGCTGTCATGGCGAGCCGATAGTAGGGCTCATGCGGTGGGGTAGGGCGGACGCATATGCACGCGTTGACAGGCACGTTTCTGCATGGTCATTTGCTACTAACGTCCTGTGAAACGAAGCCAGTTGAGCGATTCGATGGCATTACGTGACTTGTCGGCACGCATGAGCCTGCCAAGTCACCGATGTTTCGAAGAGGTCTCAACTCACCTTCACGAGCGATGCGCGCCACGGCGCGAGCCACCGGCGCGTAGATATATGTGACAGCGCCCCTGCTTTCATGGGGATTCGTACGGCAATGCCCGTGATGTCGTCGGAAAGCACGAGGTCAGCGCGCACCTGTACGCAACGGCCCCGAATCCTCATAGTGAGAAGTATTGGATGCCGGTGGTCATGAGGAGGACTGCGGTGAGCGAGACGAGCCCCAAGCTGCGCGCCGAGCTGGAGGGTATCCCCACCTACAAGCCGGGCAAGCCCGCCGCGGCCGGGGGACCGGTGGCCTACAAGCTGTCCTCCAACGAGAACCCCTACCCCCCGCTGCCGGGTGTGATGGAGACCGTGGCGGCCGCCGCCGCCTCCTTCAACCGCTACCCCGACATGGCCTGCACGGGCCTGATGGACGAGCTCGCCGAGCGCTTCGCCGTCCCGCCCTCCCACCTGGCCACCGGCACCGGCTCGGTCGGCGTCGCCCAGCAGCTGGTCCAGGCGACCTCCGGGCCCGGCGACGAGGTCGTCTACGCCTGGCGGTCCTTCGAGGCGTACCCGATCATCACGCAGATCAGCGGCGCGACGTCCGTGCGCGTGCCGCTGACGCCCGGTGACGTGCACGACCTGGACGCGATGGCGGACGCGGTCACCGACCGGACCCGTCTGATCTTCGTCTGCAACCCCAACAACCCCACCGGCACGGTCGTGCGGCGGGCCGAGCTGGAGCGGTTCCTCGACCGGGTGCCCTCCGACGTGCTGGTCGTGCTGGACGAGGCCTACCGCGAGTTCATCCGCGACCCCGAGGTGCCCGACGGCGTGGCGCTCTACCGGGACCGGCCGAACGTCTGCGTCCTGCGGACCTTCTCCAAGGCCTACGGCCTCGCGGGCCTGCGCGTCGGTTTCGCGATCGCGCACGAGCCGGTGGCGGCGGCGCTGCGCAAGACCGCGGTGCCCTTCGGGGTGAGCCAGATCGCGCAGGAGGCGGCCATCGCCTCGCTGCGCGCCGAGGACGAACTGATCGGCCGGGTCGGCTCGCTGGTGTGCGAGCGCACGCGCGTGGTCGACGCGCTGCGCGCCCAGGGCTGGACGGTGCCCGAGACCCAGGCCAACTTCGTGTGGCTGCGGCTGGGGGAGCGCACGGCCGCCTTCGCGGCGGCGTGCGAGCGGGCGGGCGTCGTCGTGCGGCCGTTCCCGGGCGAGGGTGTGCGGGTGACGATCGGGGAGACCGAGGCGAACGACATCTTCCTGAAGGTGACGGAAGGGTTCCGCAAGGAGCTGTAGCCCCCGTCTTGACGCGGGCCCGTGCGGCAACCAGGGCCTGTCCGGCAGATCCGCCGGACAGGCCCTGGTTGCGCCGGCCGCACGGGCCGAGAGGAACCTCACAGGCGGGCGGCGCGGCCCGCCCGCGGCTCGCCGCCGACCCCGCGTCGACCCTCCGTGAGCAGCCCTTTCGCCGCCATGGGCTGGGCGGCCCTGTCCATGGGGGGCCGGTCGGTCGGACCCAGGGACCCCCCGCCCATCCACGTCCGAACGGGTATGCGTCATAATTCCTTGTGAATGTGAACGCGTTCACAAACGTGTCCCGGTTGCTCCGTTTCTGCGCCTTTGCCCTGGAGCAAACTGCCGCTTGTGACCACGGCCACGTAAGGAGACCACGACGTGGAAATGGCTTTGGCGCCGGAGACACTGGCGCGCTGGCAGTTCGGTATCACCACCGTCTACCACTTCCTCTTCGTCCCCCTGACGATCTCGCTCGCCGCCCTCACCGCCGGCCTGCAGACCGCCTGGGTGCGCACGGACAAGGAGAAGTACCTCAGGGCGACGAAGTTCTGGGGCAAGCTCTTTTTGATCAACATCGCGATGGGCGTGGTCACCGGCATCGTGCAGGAGTTCCAGTTCGGCATGAACTGGTCCGACTACTCACGCTTCGTCGGCGACATCTTCGGCGCCCCTCTCGCCTTCGAGGCGCTCATCGCCTTCTTCTTCGAGTCCACCTTCATCGGTCTGTGGATCTTCGGCTGGGACAAGCTGCCGAAGAAGCTGCACCTGGCCACCATCTGGATGACCGCGATCGGCACGATCCTGTCGGCGTACTTCATCCTCGCGGCCAACTCGTGGATGCAGCACCCCGTCGGCTACAAGATCAACCAGGCCAAGGGCCGTGCCGAACTCACCGACTTCTGGCACGTCCTGACCCAGAACACCGCACTCACCCAGGTCTTCCACACGCTGTCCGCGGCCTTCCTGACCGGTGGCGCCTTCATGGTCGGCATCGCCGCCTGGCACCTGTTCCGCAAGAATCACGTGGCCGTGATGAAGACCTCGCTGCGGCTGGGCCTGGTCACCGTCGTCATCGCGGGTCTGCTCACCGCGGTCAGCGGCGACTTCCTCGGCAAGGTCATGTTCAAGCAGCAGCCGATGAAGATGGCCGCCGCCGAGGCACTGTGGGACGGGCAGGACTCGGCGCCGTTCTCGGTCTTCGCCGTCGGTGACGTGGACAAGGGCCACAACAAGGTGGCCATCGAGGTGCCGGGACTCCTGTCCTACCTCGCCGACAGCAATTTCACCTCGCACGTCCCCGGCATCAACGACGTCAACAAGGCCGAGCAGCAGAAGTACGGGCCGGGTGACTACCGTCCGGTCATCCCCGTCACCTACTGGGGCTTCCGCTGGATGATCGGTTTCGGCATGGCGTCCTTCGCCATCGGCCTGGCCGGCCTGTGGCTGACCCGCAAGAAGTTGATGCTGCCGCAGCACCTGCGCGTCGGTGAGGACGAGGTGCCGCATCTGGTCCTGTTCAAGAACAAGGCGCTCGACCCCAGGATCGGCAAGCTGTACTGGCTCGCGGCGATCTGGACCCTGGGCTTCCCGCTGCTCGCCAACTCCTGGGGCTGGATCTTCACCGAGATGGGCCGCCAGCCGTGGGCCGTCTTCGGTGTCCTGCAGACCAGCAGCGCCGTCTCCCCCGGCGTCTCGCAGGGCGAGGTCCTCACCTCGATGATCGTCTTCACCGTGCTCTACGCCGTCCTCGCCGTCGTCGAGGTCAAGCTCCTGGCGAAGTACGTCAAGGCCGGCCCGCCCGAGCTCACCGAGGCCGACCTCAATCCGCCCACGAAGATCGGCGGCGACACCCGTGACGCCGACAAGCCGATGGCCTTCTCGTACTAGGCCGAGGAGCTGAAGTCATGCACCTTCACGACGTCTGGTTCATCCTCATCGCCGTCCTGTGGATCGGCTACTTCTTCCTCGAGGGCTTCGACTTCGGGGTCGGCATCCTCACCAAGCTGCTCGCCCGCGACCGGCCCGAGCGGCGGGTGCTCATCAACACCATCGGCCCCGTCTGGGACGGCAACGAGGTCTGGCTGCTCACGGCGGGCGGCGCGACCTTCGCCGCCTTCCCCGAGTGGTACGCCACGCTGTTCTCCGGCTTCTACCTGCCCCTGCTGATCATCCTGGTCTGCCTGATCGTGCGGGGCGTCGCCTTCGAGTACCGGGCGAAGCGGCCCGAGGAGAACTGGCAGCGTAACTGGGAGAACGCGATCTTCTGGACCTCGCTGATACCCGCGCTGCTGTGGGGCGTGGCCTTCGGCAACATCGTGCGGGGCGTCAAGATCGACCAGAGCGGCGAATACGTCGGCACCTTCTGGGATCTGCTCAACCCGTACGCCCTGCTCGGCGGAGTGGTGACGCTCACGCTGTTCACCTTCCACGGAGCGGTGTTCACGGCGCTCAAGACGCTCGGGGACATCCGGGAGCGGGCGCGCAAGCTGGCCCTGCGGGTCGGTCTCGCCACCGCCGTGTCGGCACTGGTCTTCCTGCTGTGGACGCAGATCGACGGCGGGGACGGCAAGAGCCTGGTCGCGCTGGTCGTGGCGGTCGCCGCGCTGGTCGCCGCCCTCGTGGCGAACCAGGCCGGGCGTGAAGGATGGTCGTTCGCCCTCTCCGGAGTCACCATCGTGGCGGCGGTGGCGATGCTCTTCCTGACGCTCTTCCCGAACGTCATGCCGTCCTCGCTCAACAGCGACTGGAGCCTCACGGTCACCAACGCCTCGTCGAGCCCGTACACCCTGAAGATCATGACCTGGTGCGCGGGGATCGCCACGCCGATCGTGCTGCTCTACCAGGGCTGGACCTACTGGGTGTTCCGCAAGCGGATCGGTACGCAGCACATCGCCGCCGACACTGCCGCCGGAGCTGTGCACTGAATCTGCCGGGGAGGGTGTTTCACGATGATCCGTCACGTTTCACGTGAAACACCCTCCCTGAACCGAAGGGCATGTTTCACGTGAAACCGATCGATCCCCGACTCCTTCAGTACGCCCGCGCCACCCGCTTCTTCCTGATGGCGGTCGTCGGCCTGGGCGCCGTCGGTGCCGGGCTGGTCATCGCGCAGGCGATGCTCATCGCCGAGACGGTGGTGGGCGCCTTCCAGCACGGCATGTCCGTCGCCGAACTCCGTACTCCCCTGCTGTTGCTGGCGGCCGTGGCGTGCGGGCGGGCGCTGATGTCCTGGCTCACCGAACTCGCCGCGCACCGCGCGAGCGCGGCGGTGAAGTCGGAACTGCGCGGGCGGCTGCTGGAGCGCAGTGCCGAGTTGGGCCCCGGCTGGCTCGGCGGGCAGCGGACCGGATCGCTCGTCGCCCTGGCCACCCGCGGTGTCGACGCCCTCGACGACTACTTCTCGCGCTACCTGCCGCAACTGGGGCTGGCGGTGGTCGTGCCGGTGGCGGTGCTGGCGCGGATCGTCACCGAGGACTGGGTCTCGGCGGCCACCATCGTCGCGACGCTGCCCCTCATCCCCGTCTTCATGGCCCTCATCGGATGGGCCACCCAGTCCCGGATGGACCGTCAGTGGCGGCTGCTGTCCCGGCTGTCCGGGCACTTCCTGGACGTCGTCGCCGGCCTGCCCACGCTGAAGGTGTTCGGGCGGGCCAAGGCGCAGGCCGAGTCGATCCGGCGCATCACCGGCGAGTACCGGCAGGCCACCATGCGCACCCTGCGGATCGCCTTCCTCTCCTCCTTCGCTCTGGAACTGCTGTCGACGCTGTCGGTGGCGCTGGTCGCCGTGACGATCGGCATGCGCCTGGTCCACGGTGAGATGGACCTCTACATCGGCCTGGTCATCCTGGTCCTCGCCCCGGAGGCGTATCTCCCGCTGCGGCAGGTCGGCGTGCGCTACCACGCGGCCGCCGAGGGACTGGCCGCTGCCGAGGAGATCTTCGCGGTCCTGGAGACGCCGGAGCCCGCCTCGGGGAACGGTGCGGTGCCGGAGGGTGCCCTCGCCTTCGAGGGGGTGACCGTCCGCTATCCGGGCCGCGTCGACGACGCCGTCTCGGACGTGTCCTTCGCCGTCGCGCCCGGAGAGACGGTCGCGCTCGTGGGGCCGAGCGGCGCGGGCAAGTCGACGCTGCTGAACGTCCTGCTCGGCTTCGTACGGCCGGCCGAGGGGCGGGTCTCGGTCGGCGGAGCCGACCTCGCCGGCCTCGACCTGGAGCAGTGGCGGTCACGGATCGCGTGGGTGCCCCAGCGCCCGCACCTGTTCGCGGGCACCATCGCGGAGAACGTACGGCTGGCCCGCCCCGACGCCGACGACGCTGCCGTGCGGCGCGCGCTGGAGGACGCCGGGGCGCTGGAGTTCGTGGACGCGTTGCCCGACGGCGCGGCCACGGTGCTCGGCGAGGACGGCGCCGGACTGTCCGCCGGGCAGCGGCAGCGCCTCGCGCTGGCCCGGGCGTTCCTCGCGGACCGGCCCGTGCTGCTGCTCGACGAGCCGACGGCGGCCCTGGACGGAGCCACCGAGGCCGGGATCGTCGAGGCCGTGCGGCGTCTGGCCGTGGGGCGGACGGTGCTGCTGGTGGTGCACCGGCCGGCGCTGCTCGGCGTGGCCGACCGGATCGTGCGGCTTCAGGAGCCGGCCCCCGCCGCTCAGGCGGAGCACACGACGGCCGAGGTGCGCGGCACCGGAGGGACGACGTCCTCCGCCCCCACCGCCCCGCTCGAACCCGAGACGGCGCAGACGCCCGCGGGCAGCCGGAACGTCCTCGCCCGTGTGCGGGCCATGTCCGCGGCGCGCCGCGGACGCCTCTCCCTCGCCCTGCTGCTCGGCAGCCTCGCACTCGGCAGTGCCGTCGGGCTCATGGCCACCTCCGGATGGCTCATCTCCCGGGCCTCGCAGCAGCCGCCGGTGCTGTACCTGATGGTGGCCGTCACGGCCACGCGTACCTTCGGCATCGGGCGCGCCGTGTTCCGCTACGGCGAGCGGCTCGTGTCGCACGACACCGTGCTGCGGATGCTGGCCGACACCCGGGTCGCCGTCTACCGCAGGCTGGAGCGGCTGGCGCCCGCCGGACTGCGGCGGACCCGCCGGGGCGATCTGCTCTCGCGGCTGGTCGCCGACGTGGACGCCCTGCAGGACTACTGGCTGCGCTGGCTGCTGCCCGCGGGCGCCGCGGCCGTCGTGTCCGCCGTGGCCGTCGCCTTCACCGCCTGGCTGCTGCCCGAGGCCGGCGCCGCGCTCGCCGTGGGCCTGCTCGCGGCCGGGGCCGGCGTCCCGCTGGTGACCGGCGCCGTGGCCCGGCGCGCGGAGCGCAGGCTCGCCCCCGCCCGCGGGGTGCTGGCGACGCGGGTGACCGACCTGCTCACCGGCACCGCGGAGCTGACCGTCGCCGGCGCGCTGCCCGCGCGCACCGCCGAGGCGCGGCGGGCCGACGGAACGCTCACCCGGATCGCCTCGCGCGCCGCCACCGCGACCGCGCTCGGCGACGGGCTCACCGCCCTGCTGTCCGGCCTGACGGTCACCGTCGCCGCCCTCGTGGGCGCCCAGGCGGTCGCCGACGGGCGGCTGAACGGCGTGGCCATGGCCGTCGTCGTCCTCACCCCGCTGGCCGCCTTCGAGGCCGTGCTCGGGCTGCCGCTGGCCGTGCAGTACCGGCAGCGGGTGCGCAAGAGCGCGGAGCGCGTGTACGAGGTGCTCGACGCCCCCGAGCCCGTACGGGAACCCGAGCAGCCGCGGCAGGCGCCCGCCTCGCCGTTCCCGCTCGTCGTCCGCGGCCTGGCCGCCCGGCACGCCGGACAGGACCGGGACGCGCTCGCCGGCCTCGACCTGACGCTGGAGCAGGGGCGCCGGATCGCCGTCGTCGGCCCCTCCGGCTCCGGCAAGACGACGCTGGCCCAGGTACTGCTGCGCTTCCTGGACGCGGGCGCCGGTTCGTACACGCTGGCCGGTGTGGACGCGTATGCGCTCGACGGCGACGACGTACGGCGGTTCGTCGGACTGTGCGCCCAGGACGCGCACCTCTTCGACAGCTCCGTGCGCGAGAACCTGCTGCTCGCCAAGAAGGACGCCACCGAGGACGAGCTGCGCGCCGCCCTGAGGCGCGCCCGGCTGCTGGAGTGGGCCGACAGTCTGCCCGAGGGGCTCGACACGCTCGTCGGGGAGCACGGGGCCCGGCTGTCGGGCGGGCAGCGGCAGCGGCTGGCGCTGGCCCGTGCGCTGCTCGCCGACTTCCCGGTCCTGGTCCTCGACGAGCCCGCAGAACACCTCGACCTGCCGACCGCCGACGCGCTCACCGCCGACCTGCTGGCGGCCACCGAGGGCCGCACGACGCTGCTGATCACCCACCGGCTGGCCGGCCTGCGGGCCGTCGACGAGGTCGTGGTGCTGGACGCGGGGCGGGTCGTGCAGCGCGGAGCGTACGCGGAACTGGCCTCCGCGGGCGGGCCGTTGAGCGACATGCTGGAACGCGAGGAGCAGTCGGAGCTGCCGGCGGCAGTGCGGTAGCGGCGGGGCCGGACCGGGCGGGACTGGGCCGTTCGGTCCGGCGGTCCCCCGGGTGCACGACGTGAACAGGCGCCGTGGGACCGTCGCGGGCACGATCGCTGACATGTGCTCACCTCATCGCCGGCCTCTGCTCGTTGTGGCGCTGCTGTGCGCGCTGACGGCGCCCTCGGCGCGGCCGGCCGGCGCGGCGGAGGACGACGGGGCCGGCGACACGGCGATCAGCGCGCGAGTGGCCCGCCTGTACCAGGACGCGGCGGTGGCGACACAGCGCTACGAGAAGGGCCGGCAGGAGGCCGAGGCGCAGCGCGCGCGGACCCGGCGGCTGGAGGCGCTGCTGGAGCGCGAACGGCGGGAACTCGGCGTCCTGCGCGACGGCCTCGGGCGCATCGCCCGCGCCCAGTACCGCAGCGGCGGCGGGCTGCCGCTGACGGCGCAGATCGTTCTCGCGAGGAGCCCGGACGAGCTGATGCGCGGTCAGCACCTCTTCTCCCAGGAGAGCCTGGTGCTCGACAATGCGCTGGACAGGAGCCGCCGGGCCGAGGCCCGGCTCACCGCGGACGAGGCCAGGGCGGCGTCGGCGTGGCGGTCGCTGAGGAAGCGCAGCACCGAACTCGCCGCCATGAAGGGCGCCCTCCAGCGCCTGCTCGAGGAGGCGCGGTGGCAGTTGCAGGGCCGGGCGGACGCGGCGGCCGCCGCGGGCGCCTGCCGGGGCGCGGTCCGCCTCGACCAGCCACCGGCGCGGCCGGCGAGCGCGTGGGTCGCGCCCGTGGCGGACTACGTCCTGTCCGCGGGCTTCGGCAGCGGGGGCACGCGCTGGGCGAACCGGCACACCGGGCAGGACTTCGCGGTCCCCATCGGCACGCCGGTGCGGGCGGTCGGCGCCGGGCGCGTGGTGCGGGTGTCGTGCGGCGGCCCCTTCGGCATGGAGGTCGTCATCGAGCACGCGGGCGGCTACTGGACGCAGTACGCCCACCTCGCCGCCGTCGCCGTCGACCAGGGCGAGCGCGTGACCACCGGGCAGTGGATCGGGCAGTCCGGCACCACGGGCAACTCCACCGGCCCGCACCTGCACCTCGAGGTGCGGGTCACGCCGGAGGCGGGATCGGCGGTGGACCCGGTGCCGTGGCTGACGGCACGAGGAGTGCCCCTGGGCCGGTAGCGCGGGCCGGGACCCGCGCCGCAGGCCCGGACCCGGGCGACAGGGCGGGCTTGGACTACAACCACTCCGCCAGCATCTGCTCGATGACGATCGCCACACCGTCGTCGTTGTTGGCGACCGTCCGGCCCGAGGCCGCGGCGACCACGTCCGGGTGCGCGTTGCCCATCGCGTACGAGCGGCCCGCCCAGGTGAGCATCTCGACGTCGTTCGGCATGTCCCCGAAGGCGACGACCTCCTCGTGCGAGATGCCTCGCTCGGCGCAGCACAGGGCCAGCGTGCTGGCCTTGGAGACGCCGGGGCCGCTGATCTCCAGCAGGGCGCTGGGGCTGGAGCGGGTGACGTTGGCGTGCTCGCCGACGGCGAGGCGGGCGGTGGTCAGGAACCCGTCCGGGTCGAGCTCGGGATGGTAGGCGAGGATCTTCAGCACCGGCTCGGTGGCGGCCGGCCCCTCCGCCGCGAGGATCTCCTCGGCGGGCAGGAGATGGTCCGGGACCTCCATGTGCAGCTTGGGATAGTCCGGCTCCTGGTGGAAGCCGTACGTCTGCTCCACCGCGTACACCGTGCCCGGCGCGGCCTCGCGCAGCAGCTGCACGACGTGCAGCGCGTTGTCCCGGGCCAGGTCGCGCACCGTGACGAACCGGTGGGCGCCGGGGCCGTGGTGCAGGTCGACCACGGCGGCGCCGTTGCCGCAGATCGCCAGGCCGTGGCCGTGGACGTGTTCGCTGACGACGTCCATCCAGCGGGCCGGGCGGCCGGTGACGAAGAAGACCTCGATGCCCGCCTCCCCGGCGGCGGCGAGGGCGGCGACCGTGCGCGGGGAGACCGACTGGTCGTCCCGCAGCAGGGTGCCGTCGAGGTCGGTGGCGATCAGCCGCGGCGGTGCGAGGGCGGCCGGGGGCTCGGGCTGGCGGGTCGCTGAGGTCACCCGCTCATTCTCCCGCATATGCCCGCACGACCGTGCGGGAGACCGCACATGCGAGTGATTTACCGCCGTCGAGCAGACCCGGGAAGACCCCCAGCACCCACCCGGTCAGGCCCCCAGCACCCACTCGGTCAGGCCCCCAGCACCCATCCGGTCAGGCCCTCAGTACCCGGGAAGGGCCGCCCCCGTCATGCTTACCCGGTCGGCCCGAGCTGCGGCGGGGCCTCCATCGCGATCTGCTCGAAGACCTTCTCGTCCGCGGCGAAGTCCGAGTCGGGAACGGGCCAGTGGATCACGATCTCGGTGAAGCCCAGCTCCTGGTGGCGGCCGGCGAAGTCCACGAACGCGTCCAGCGACTCCAGCGGACGGCCACGGTCCGGGGTGAACCCGGTGAGCAGGATCTTGTCCATCCCGGCCGCGTCCCGCCCGATCGCGGCACAGGCGTCGGCCAGCCTCTCGGCCTGTCCCCGAATGGCCTGAACCGACTGTTCGGACGTGCCGCTCTCGTACAGCTTCGGATCGCCGGTGGTCACCCACGCCTGCCCGTACCGTGCGGCCAGGCTCAGCCCGCGCGGCCCGGTCGCGGCCACCGCGAAGGGCAGCCGGGGCCGCTGCACGCAGCCGGGGATGTTGCGCGCCTCGTGCGCCGAGTAGAAGTCGCCCTCGTACGACACCGACTCCTCGGTCAGCAGCCGGTCCAGCAGCGGCACGAACTCGGCGAACCGGTCGGCGCGTTCCCGCGGCGTCCAGGACTCCTGGCCCAGCACCGTGGCGTCGAAGCCCGTGCCGCCTGCCCCGATGCCGAGTGTGACGCGCCCGCCGGAGATGTCGTCGAGGGAGATCAGCTCCTTGGCGAGGGTCACCGGATGCCGGAAGTTCGGCGAGGTCACCAGGGTCCCCAGGCGCATCCGCTCGGTCACGGCCGCGGCCGCGGTGAGCGTCGGCACGGCGCCGAACCACGGCCCGTCCCGGAAGGCGCGCCAGGACAGGTGGTCGTAGGTGTACGCGGCGTGGAAGCCGAGCTGCTCCGCGCGCAGCCATGTCTCACGTGTCCCCTCGTGCCAGCGGCGGTACGGCAGGATCACGGTGCTCAGACGCAGACTCATGCCACGAGCCTATGCGGCCGACCCGGTTTCACGTGAAACAGCCGGTACCGCCCGGGGAAGCATGTGGATCAGCCGGTACCGCCCGGGGAAGCGCGTGAAGCAGTCAGTGCGGCCCGGGGAAGCGCGTGAAGCAGTCAGTGCGGCCCGGGGAAGCGGAGGTAGCGTGGCGGCACGGCCTTCGTCAGCCACACCCCGTTCGCGCTGACGTGGAAGACGTGGCCGTCGCGGTGCATGGCGGCCGCGTCCACGGACAGCACGACCGGCCTGCCGCGGCGGGCGCCCACCCGGCTCGCCGTCTCACGGTCGGGCGAGAGATGCACGTCGTGCCGGTTCATGGGCCGCAGGCCCTCGGCGCGGATCGCGTCCAGATGGCGGGCCACGGTCCCGTGGTAGAGGTACGGCGGCGGGGTCGCCGGATCCAGTCCGAGGTCCACCTCGACGCTGTGGCCCTGGCTGGCACGGATCCGGGTGCCCTCGACGGCGAAGCGCCGCTTGTCGTTCGTGGCGACCACCTGGTCCAGTTCTTCACGGGTGAGGCGGAACCCGTGTGCGGCGGCCGCGGCGATCAGCGCGTCGATCTCGGCCCAGCCGCCCTCGTCGAGCGTCAGCCCGATCCGCTCCGGCTGGTGCCGCAGGTGTTTCGAGAGGTACTTCGACACCTTCACGGTGCGTCTGGCGTCCATGCCGTCAGCGTGCCGGGAGAGACGCGGATCACGCGACGGGTTTTCCTCCGGACGTTTGATCCACAGCCAAGGGGTGTTTTCCACAGGGGAACGGGCCCTTCTGTGGACAACGGGACGCCCACAGCCGGCGCCCGCAGCCCACGCGGGGCCCTCACAGCGGCGGCTTGAGCCGTGCGACGGCCCGCAGCGCCCTCGGCGTGAACCTCGACAGCGCGTACATCCCGCGGGCCTCCAACGTCACCGGAACGACGGCCCGGTCGCGCACCACCGCCCGCAGGATCGCCTCGGCCACCCTCTCCGGCGGGTAGTTCCGCAGCCCGTACAGCCGCGCCGACCTCTTCCGGCGCCGCTTCTCCTCCTCGGCGTCGACCCCCGCGAAGCGCGCGGTGGAGGTGATGCCGGTGTTGACGAAGCCCGGGCACACGGCGGTGACCCCGATGCCCTGCCCGGCCAGCTCGGCGCGCAGGCACTGGCTGAGCATCAGCACGGCGGCCTTGGAGGTGCTGTAGGCGGGCAGCGCCCTGGAGGGCTGGTACGCCGCCGCCGACGCGACGTTGACGATGTGGCCGCCCTGCCCGCGCGCGGCCATCTGCCCGCCGAAGAGGCGGCAGCCGTGGATGACGCCCCACAGATTGACGTCGAGGACCTTCCTCCAGTCCTCGGGGGTGGTGTCGAGGAAGGAGCCGGCCAGCCCGATCCCGGCGTTGTTCACCAGGACGTCCACCACGCCGTACTCGGCGGCCACCGTGGCGGCGAGCTTGTCCATGGCCTGCTCGTCGGAGACGTCGGCGGTCTGCGCCCAGGCCTGCGCTGCCCCGGCCCGCAGGGACAGCTCGGCGGTGCGCGCCGCGGCGCCGGCGTCCCGGTCGACGGCCACCACGCGCGCCCCGGCCCCGGCGAACGCGAGCGCGGTGGCCCGCCCGATGCCGCTGCCCGCGCCGGTGACCAGGACGAGCTGCCCCGCGAAGCGGTCGGCGTACGCGCCCGCCGCGACCGGCGCCTCGGGCGCGCCGCCCTCGACGGAGGTCGCGCCGCCTTCGACGGAGGTGACGAAGTCGTCGATCAGGGCGGCCACCCGGTCGGGCCGGGTGCGCGGGATCCAGTGCCCGGCGGGAAGGGTGCGCCGGGTCAGCCGCGGCACCCACCGCTCCAGCTCGTCGTAGAGCCGCTGCGACAGGAACGGGTCGTGCAGGGGCGTGACGAGCTGCACCGGCGCGTGCGCGTAGGCGTCCGGGCGCGGCCGGCGCAGCCTGGCCCGCACGTTGTCCCGGTACAGCCAGGCGCCGTGCGCCGCGTCGGCGGGCAGCGAGGAGGTGGGGTAGTCGCCGCCGGGGACCTTCTCGAGGCGCCGCAGGATGCCCGGCCAGCGCTTGCCGAGCGGGCCGCGCCAGGCCAGCTCCGGCACGACCGGCGTGTGCAGCAGGTACACGTACCAGGACTTGGCGCCCTGGCCGAGGAGCTGGCCGACCCGGCGTGGGGTGGGCCGCTTCACGCGCCGGCCGATCCAGTGCCCGAAGTGGTCCAGCGACGGCCCGGACATCGAGGTGAAGGACGCGACGCGCCCCTTCGTGCGGGCGGTGGTGACGAACTCCCAGCCCTGCACCGAGCCCCAGTCGTGTCCCACCAGATGCACCGGGCGGTCCGGCCTGACCGCGTCGGCCACTGCCAGGAAGTCGTCCGTCAGCTTCTCCAGCGTGAACCCGCCCCGCAGCGGCCGCGGAGCCGCCGACCGGCCGTGGCCCCGGACGTCGTACAGCACGACGTGGAAGCGGTCCGCCAGCCGCGGCGCGACCTCGGACCACACCTCCTTGCTGTCCGGGTAGCCGTGCACCAGGACCACCGTCGGCCGCCCCGGGTCCCCCAGTTCGGCGACGCACAGCTCGATGCCGCCGGTCCTCACCCTGCGCTCCCGCGCGCCCTCCAGCACCGTGGCCTCTCCTTCGCCGCCGTCCCGACCCCGGTGAATGTGACAGTTGTTAGAGGATCCGTCAACAGCGGCCCGCGCAAAGCCCCGTGGACGCGCGGACGGCGGCGCGCAGCCCCCGGGCCGTGCGGACAGAGCCCCCAGGCCGTGCAGCCCCCGGGCCGTGCGGACAGAGCCCCCAGGCCGTGCAGCCCCCGGGCCGTGCGGACAGAGCCCCCAGGCCGTGCAGCCCTCAGCTGCGAACCCCTCAGCCGCGTAGCCCTCAGGCAGGGGTTCCCTCAGGGGTCCGTACAACTCCAGATGGACCTCCAACCGGCTCTCCGGTCTGACGACCCGAGTGGTGGCGGTCACTACCGTCGAACCCGTGACTGTGATCGCGACCGAAAGCCTGAGCAAGCGGTTCCCGCGGGTGACCGCGCTCGACCGGCTCTCCATGGACGTCGGGCCCGGTGTGACGGGACTCGTCGGCGCCAACGGAGCCGGCAAGTCCACCCTGATCAAGATCCTGCTGGGTCTGTCCCCCGCGAGCGAGGGCCGAGCCGAGGTGCTCGGACTCGACGTCGCGACCAAGGGCGCCGCCATCCGCGAGCGCGTCGGCTACATGCCGGAGCACGACTGCCTGCCGCCCGACGTCTCGGCCACCGAGTTCGTCGTGCACATGGCCCGCATGTCCGGCCTGCCGCCCACCGCCGCCCGCGAACGCACCGCGGACACGCTGCGCCACGTCGGCCTGTACGAGGAGCGCTACCGCCCCATCGGCGGCTACTCCACCGGCATGAAGCAGCGCGTCAAGCTGGCCCAGGCCCTGGTGCACGACCCGCAGCTGGTCTTCCTGGACGAGCCGACCAACGGCCTCGACCCGGTCGGCCGCGACGAGATGCTCGGCCTGATCCGCCGCATCCACACCGACTTCGGCATCTCGGTCCTGGTCACCTCGCACCTGCTGGGCGAGCTGGAACGCACCTGCGACCACGTCGTCGTCATCGACGGCGGCAGGCTGCTGCGCTCCAGCCGCACCACCGACTTCACGCAGACCACCACCACGCTCGCGATCGAGGTCACCGACACCGACGAGCACCCCGACGGCACCCGCGCGCTGCGCGAGGCGCTCACCGCGCGCGGGGCGGACGTCGAGGCCGGCAGCGGACTGCCCGGCGCCGGGCACATCCTGCTGCTGACCGCGCAGGGCGAGGACACCTACGACCTGGTGCGCGACCTGGTCGCCGACCTCGGCCTCGGCCTGGTGCGCATGGAACAGCGCAGGCACCACATCTCCGAAGTCTTCACGGACCACGACACCGACCGGAAGGAGGCCGTCGGCCATGGCAACTGACCACCCCGCAGCCGCCGTACCGGGTGACCAGACCCGCATCCACAACATCGGCTACCGCTCCTACGACGGCCCCCGCCTCGGCCGCTCCTACGCCACCCGCTCGCTGTACTCGCAGTCCCTGCGCGGCGCCTACGGCCTCGGCCGCTCGGTGAAGTCCAAGGTGCTGCCGATGCTGCTGTTCGTGGTGATGTGCGTGCCCGCGGCCATCATGGTCGCCGTCGCGGTCGCCACCAAGGCCAAGGACCTGCCCGTCGACTACACGCGCTACGCGATCATCATGCAGGCCGTCATCAGCCTCTACGTCGCCTCGCAGGCGCCCCAGGCCGTCTCGCGCGACCTGCGCTTCAAGACGGTGCCGCTGTATTTCTCCCGCCCGATCGAGACCGCGGACTACGTGCGCGCCAAGTACGCGGCACTGGCCTCGGCGATGTTCGTCCTCACCGCGGCCCCGCTGCTCGTGCTCTACGTGGGCGCGCTGCTGGCCAAGCTCGACTTCACCGACCAGACCAAGGGGTTCGCGCAGGGACTCGTCTCGGTGGCGCTGCTCTCGCTGCTGTTCTCCGGCATCGGCCTGGTCATCGCCTCGGTCACCCCGCGCCGCGGCTTCGGCATCGCGGCCGTGATCGCCGTCCTGACCATCTCCTACGGCGCCGTCTCCACGCTCCAGGCCATCGCCGACGCGCAGGGCAGCACGGGCGCCGTCCCGTGGATCGGCCTGTTCTCGCCCGTCACGCTCATCGACGGGCTCCAGTCCGCGTTCCTCGGCGCCGAATCGGCCTTCCCCGGCGCGATCGGCCCCGGCCACGGCGAAGGCGCCGTGTACGTCCTCGTCGTCCTGGGCCTGATCGCCGCGAGCTACGGCCTGCTGCTGCGCCGCTACCGGAAGGTGGGCCTCTGATGACCGTCCTCTCCATCGACCACGTCTCCCGCTGGTTCGGCAACGTGGTCGCCGTCAACGACATCACCATGACGATCGGCCCCGGCGTCACCGGCCTCCTCGGCCCCAACGGCGCCGGAAAGTCCACCCTCATCAACATGATGGGCGGCTTCCTGGCCCCCTCCACCGGCTCCGTCACCCTCGACGGACAGCAGGTGTGGCGCAACGAGTCGATCTACCAGCACATCGGCATCGTCCCCGAGCGCGAGGCGATGTACGACTTCCTCACCGGCCGCGAGTTCGTCGTCGCCAACGCCGAGCTGCACGGCCTCGGCGCCAAGGCCGCCCAGCGGGCGCTGGCCACGGTCGAGATGGAGTACGCGCAGGACCGGAAGATCTCCACCTACTCCAAGGGCATGCGCCAGCGCGTGAAGATGGCCAGCGCCCTCGTCCACGACCCCTCGCTGCTGCTCCTGGACGAGCCCTTCAACGGCATGGACCCGCGCCAGCGCATGCAGCTGATGGACCTGCTGCGGCGCATGGGCGACGAGGGCCGCACCGTGCTGTTCTCGTCCCACATCCTCGAAGAGGTGGAGCAGCTCGCCTGGCACATCGAGGTCGTCGTCGCGGGCCGGCACGCGGCCAGCGGCGACTTCCGCCGGATCCGCCGGCTGATGACCGACCGGCCGCACCGCTACCTGGTGCGCTCCAGCGACGACCGGGCCCTCGCGGCCGCGCTGATCGCCGACCCGTCGACGTCCGGCATCGAGGTCGACCACGCCGAGGGCGCGCTGCGCGTCCAGGCCGTCGACTTCGGCCGCTTCACGGCCCTGCTGCCCCGGGTGGCCAGGGACCACGGCATCCGGCTGCTGACGGTCTCGCCGTCCGACGAGTCCCTCGAGTCCGTCTTCTCGTACCTGGTCGCGGCGTAGGAGGCCCTGATGTACGACCCCACAGTCGCCCGGCTCACCTACCGGGCCCTGCTCGGCCGCCGCCGGGCCCTCATCCTGGGCGCCCTGCCCCTGCTGCTGATCGTGATCTCCGTCGCCGTCCGCGCTCTGGCGGGCGCCGACGACCAGACCGCCGCCGACCTGCTGGGCGGGCTCGCGCTCGCCACGATGGTGCCGATCATCGGCGTCATCGCCGGCACCGGCGCCATCGGACCGGAGATCGACGACGGCTCGGTGGTGTACCTGCTGTCCAAGCCGGTGAAGCGCTCCACGATCATCTTCACCAAGCTGATCGTGGCGATCGCGGTGACGATGGTGTTCTCGGCGCTGCCGACCCTGATCGCGGGCTTCGTCCTGAACGGCAACGGTCAGCAGATCGCCGTCGCCTACACGGTCGCGGCGCTCGTCTCCTCGATCGCTTACGCGGCGCTGTTCCTGCTGCTGGGCACCGTCTCCCGGCACGCGGTCGTCTTCGGCCTCGTCTACGCCCTCGTCTGGGAGGCCCTGTTCGGCTCCCTGGTCGCCGGGGCGCGCACGCTGAGCGTCCAGCAGTGGTCGCTGGCGGTGGCCCACAAGGTCGCCGGCGGGGACCTGGTGACCTCGGACGTCGGACTGACCACGGCGACGGTGCTGCTGGTCGTGGTCACCGTCCTCGCCACCTGGTACGCCGGCCAGAAGCTGCGGTCGCTCACCCTCGCCGGCGAGGAGTGACCGGCCCGGTCCGGTCCTGACGGGGGCTTCACCCCCGTCGGGGCACACTGGGCGAAGGGACGTTCGGCGGGAGGGTCCGGGAGGGACGACGATGGCCGACGAGTGGGACGACCTGGTGCTGGACGAGGACTTCGTACGGGCCGCCGAGACCACCGAGCCGTCGGCCCGGGCCCGCATGCTCGCCGCGCGCTGGCGGTCCGAGGAGCCCGAGCCGCAGCCGTGGCGGTCCGACGAGCCGCCGGCCGGCTGGTTCTTCAGCAAGGCCCGCAGGCGCCGGTGGCGGCGCCGCTGACCGTCGTTTTTATTCGGTGGCGTCCGACTCGTCCCGCGGGCAGAGTGGAGATGTCCACGACGCCGGACCGAGCCGGCGCCACGTACCGGGGAGGGGTCCGGCATGTCGATGCACGACAGTCCGCCGGGCTCCCCGCAGGGCAGCCCGGGGTGGGCTCCGGTGTAATCACCGCACCGTCGAGCCCGCCGCGCACGAGAGCTGCCCGGGCGGCCGCTTCGAGCACGCGATGTCGCACTCGCGTGGGCCGCCCACCCGGAGGATTGGCCGAGTGGTAAGGCACTGGCTTGCTAAGCCATGGTCGGGCCCGAAAAGCCCGCGCACGTTCGATCCGTGCATCCTCCGCGAGACGTTGTCACTGGGACTGTGCCGGGATGCGGGCCCACGCCTGCGATGCGGACCCGCGCCTGCGATGCGGGCCCACGCCTGCGATGCGGGCCCACGCCTGCGATGCGGGCCCACGCCCAGGGTGCGCGGCCCGCGCACGAGGTGCGGGGAGCCGCGCCCGTTGGTTCGGCGGCCTGCATGCGTGATTCGGGGGCCGCGGCGGGTGCGGGGGAGCCGCGCCCATGATGCGGGGGCCCGCGTCCGTTGGTTCGGCGGCCCGCGTGCGTGATTCGGGGGCCCACGTCCGTTGGGTTGGGGCGCCGCGTCCGTGGTTCGGGGACTCGCGTACGTGGTGCGGGGAGCTGCGCCCGTGGTGCGGGGCCCACGTGCGTGGTGCGGAGGCCCGCGCTCGTTGGTTCGGGGAGCCCGCGTCCGTGGTTGGGTACCTCGCGGCCGTGGTTTGGAAGCTCGCGGCCGTGGTGCGGGGCGCCGTGCCCGTGGTGGGGGGCCCGCGTGCGTGGGGCCTGTTTTCTGGTCGGTGGGGTTTCTTGCGGGTGGAGCGGTGCGGTGTGCGGGTGATCCGTAGGGCTGCCGCTCTCGGCTTCTCCGGGGTGGGTGTCGCTCCGGGGCGGCGGGCCCCGGTGGGGCGGGTGTCAGGGGGCCGGCGTCAGGGCAGCCAGCGTTCCAGGACCTGTGCGATCCCGTCCTCCTCGTTGGAGGACGTCACCTCGTCCGCCACCGTCCGGAGTTCGTCGTGGGCGTTGGCCATCGCCACGCCGTAGGAAGCCCAGGTGAACATCGGGACGTCGTTGGGCATGTCGCCGAAGGCGATCGTGTCGGCGGCCTTCAGGCCCAGCCGCCGGGCGGCCAGCGACAGCCCCGTCGCCTTCGACAGCCCCAGCGGCAGCAGCTCCACGATGCCCTCGCCCGCCATCGCGACCGTCACGAAGCCCCCCGCTGCCTGGCGGGCCGCCTCGGCCAGCTCGTCGTCGGAGAGCCGCGGGTGCTGGATGTAGAGCTTGTTCAGCGGCGCGGCCCACAGGTCGGACACGTCCGACAGCGGCGTCGACGGGAGATTGCCGGTGACCGCGTAACCGGCCCCGACCAGCACCTCGCCGTCCAGGCCGTCCCGGCTCGCCGCGAGGAACAGCGGGCCGACCTCCGCCTCGATCTTGGCCAGGGCCACCCCGGCCAGCTGCCGGTCCAGGGTGACGGACGTCAGCAGCCGGTGCTCCCCGGCGTGGTAGACCTGCGCGCCCTGGGCGCACACCGCGAGACCCCGGTAGCCGAGGTCGTCGAGGATGTGCCGGGTCCAGGGCGCCGAGCGGCCGGTGACGACGATGTGGGCGGCGCCCGCCGCGGTGGCCGCGGCGAGCGCGTCCCGGGTGCGCCGCGAGATCGACTCGTCGGAGCGCAGGAGCGTGCCGTCGAGGTCGGTGGCGACGAGGGCGTAGGGGAAGGCCGCGCTCACTTGGCGACCGGCTCCAGGACCTCCCGGCCACCCAGGTACGGGCGCAGCACCTCGGGCACGCGCACGGAGCCGTCGGCCTGCTGGTGGTTCTCCAGGATCGCCACGATGGTGCGCGGTACGGCGCACAGCGTGCCGTTCAGCGTCGCCAGCGGCCTGACCTGCTTGCCGTCACGGACCCTGATCTGCAGGCGGCGGGACTGGAACTCGGTGCAGTCCGAGGTCGAGGTCAGCTCGCGGTACTTGCCCTGGGTCGGGATCCACGCCTCGCAGTCGAACTTCCGCGCGGCCGAGGAACCCAGGTCACCGCTGGCGACGTCGATGACGCGGAACGGCAGCTCGAGCGAGGTCAGCCACTGCTTCTCCCACTCCAGCAGGCGCCGGTGCTCCTCCTGCGACTCCTCGGGCGTCACGTAGGAGAACATCTCGACCTTGTCGAACTGGTGTACGCGGAAGATGCCCCGCGTGTCCTTGCCGTGCGAACCGGCCTCGCGGCGGAAGCAGGGCGAGAAGCCCGCGTAGCGCAGCGGCAGGCGGTCCGCGTCGATGATCTCGTCCATGTGGTAAGCGGCCAGCGGGACCTCGGACGTGCCGACCAGGTAGAGGTCGTCCGCGTCGAGGCGGTAGACGTCCTGGGCCGCCTGGCCGAGGAAGCCGGTGCCGGCCATCGACTGCGGGCGCACCAGCGCCGGGGTCAGCATCGGCGTGAAGCCGGCCGCCGTGGCCTGTGCGATCGCCGCGTTCACCAGCGCCAGCTCCAGCAGGGCGCCCACGCCGGTCAGGAAGTAGAAACGGGAGCCGGAGACCTTGGCGCCGCGCTCGACGTCGATCGCGCCGAGGAGCTGGCCGAGTTCCAGGTGGTCCTTGGGCTCGAAGCCCTCGGCGCCGAAGTCGCGGATGGTGCCGTGCGTCTCGAGGGTGACGAAGTCCTCCTCGCCGCCCACGGGCACGTCCGGGTGGACGAGGTTGCCGAGCTTCTGCAGCAGTTCCTGCGTCTCGGTGTCGGCCGCGTCGCGCTCGGCGTCGGCCGCCTTGACGTCGGCGGCCAGCTGGCTCGCCTTCTTCAGCAGCTCGGCCTTCTCGTCTCCCGAGGCCTTGGGGATGAGCTTGCCGAGCGCCTTCTGTTCGGCGCGCAGCTCGTCGAAGCGGACGCCGGACGACCTGCGCCGCTCGTCGGCAGACAGGAGAGAGTCGACGAGTGCGACGTCCTCTCCACGGGCGCGCTGCGAGGCGCGCACACGGTCGGGGTCCTCACGGAGCAGGCGAAGGTCAATCACGGACTCAAGGCTACCGGTGCGGGGATACGGCCCACGACTCACTATCCGCGTCGCGCGGCTCTCCGGCCCGATCCCCGTCCGCCGAACGGGACTTGGCGGCCGCGTTGTCCACAGCGGGTGCCGCTCTCCGGAAAGTTATCCACAGGGTGTGTGGAAGATCTGTGGATATCGGAATTGATCAATCCGAATGTCGTCCGCGAGGCGGGTGACGGCCGGTGCAAACCTTGGATTCCTCACCCTTTCGGGTGGAAATGCATCGTCCCAATGGGTTGACCGAAGGAAAAGAAAGAGCGAAGGGCGTCCTGGGGGCCGGTGAATCCGGAGTGGGTCCGCACGGAGATTTGTCGACCGAATGGCGCTTCCTTGTCGACTTGTCCCCAGGTCGAGAACCATGCCTGTGGAAAACTTCTGTGGATAACAGAACCACGCAGGTGAGGTCCTAGAAACGCCCGTCCTGGCAACGGGCCACCCAGTCGGCCGCCGTGACGAACTCCTCGTCCGACGTCCCCGGACGCGGCGCGCTCACGTCCTCCACCGTCGCGTCTGCGCGCGGGTACGACCCCAGGTACCGCACCTCCAGGCAGATCCGCTTCAGCCCCATCAGGGCCTCGGCGACCCGGCGGTCGGAGATGTGCCCCTCGGCGTCGACGCAGAAGCAGTAGTTGCCGATGCCGGCGCCGGTGGGCCGGGACTGCAGCAGCATCAGGTTGATGCCGCGGGTGGCGAACTCGCCCAGCAGGTCGCGCAGGCCGCCGGGGTGGTCGTCGCGCTGCCACAGCACGACGGACGTCTTGTCGGCGCCGGTGGGCGCGGCGGGCCGGGCCGGCCGGCCGACCAGCACGAACCGGGTCTGGGCGTTCTCGGCGTCGTGGATCCCGGTCTCCAGGGCCTCCAGGCCGTACCGGGCGGCGGCGAACTCGCCGGCGAACGCGGCGTCGTAGCGGCCCTCCTGGACCAGGCGGGCGGCGTCCGCGTTCGAGGCGGCGGACTCCCAGGCGGCGTCCGGCAGGTTGCTCCGCAGCCAGTTGCGCACCTGCGGCTGGGCGGCCGGATGGGCCGAGACCGTCTTGATGTCCGACAGCTTGGTGCCCGGCCTGACCAGTAGCGCGAAGGTGATCGACAGCAGCACCTCGCGGTAGATCATCAGCGGCGTGCCCGCGACCAGTTCGTCGAGGGTGGTGGTGATACCGCCCTCGACGGAGTTCTCGATGGGCACGAACGCGGCCTCGGCCTCGCCACCGCGGACCGCGTCGAGCGCGGACTGCACGGAGACGTACGGGACCAGCTCCCGGGTGGCCGTCTCCGGGAGGGTGCGCAGGGCGACTTCGGTGAAGGTGCCCTCGGGGCCGAGATACGCGTAGCTCGCTGGCATGACCTCACCCTAATGGCCTCGCGCGGACGCGGCGCACCCGTCCCCCGAGCACCCCTCCGCCGGGTGAACGGACCCGGTGGACGGACCGGGTGGACGGACCGGGTGGACGGACCCGGTGGACGGACCGGGTGGATGGACCCGGATGACCGGACAGGGCGCCCCGGTCCTCACCCCTCCAGCAGCGCCTGCCCCACGTACCCGCCCTCGGCGGCTCCGCCGGGCACCGCGAACAGCCCGCTGGCCTCGTGGCGGATGAACTTCGACAGCGCGTCGCCCCGGTCGAGCTTGCGCTGCACCGGCACGAAGCCGCGCAGCGGATCCGCCTGCCAGCAGACGAACAGCAGCCCCGCGTCGGGCGTCCCGTCCGCGTCGAAGCCGTCGTGGTAGCTGAACGGGCGCCGCAGCATGGCCGCGCCGCCGTTCTGGTCGGGACGGCTGATGCGGGAGTGCGCGTTGACGGGGACGACGACAGTGCCGTCCGCACCGGTCTTCTCCAGGTCCATCGCCGTCGTCTCGGAGCCGCCCGACAGCGGCGCCCCGTCGGCCTTGCGGCGCCCGATGACGTTCTCCTGGGCCTTGACGGAGAGTTTCTCCCAGTCGTCGAGGAGCATGCGGATACGGCGTACGACCGCGTAGGAGCCGTTGGCCATCCACGCGGGCGTGCCGTTCGCCGGGACGAAGATCCGCCGGTCGAAGTCGGCGTCGGTGGGCTTGGGGTTGCGCGTGCCGTCGATCTGGCCCATCAGGTTCCGGGCCGTCATGGGCCGGGCCGTGGCGCCCGGAGAGCGGTTGAAGCCGTTCATCTGCCACCGCAGCCGGGCCGCCCGTCCCGCGTCTTTCTGGATGGCGCGCAGGGCGTGGAAGGCGACCAGGGCGTCGTCCGCGCCGATCTGCACCCACAGGTCGCCGTCGCTGCGCTTCTTGTCCAGGTGGTCGGAGGAGAAGTCGGGCAGCGGGTCCAGGGCGACCGGGCGCTGCTTCTCCAGGCCGGTGCGGGTGAAGAAGCTGTGGCCGAAGCCGAAGGTGATCGTCAGCGACGAGGGCCCGGCGTCGCGCGCCACGTCCGTGTCGTCGCCGGACGCGGCCTCGCCCGCCATCAGCCGCGCGGCGGTCGCCGACCAGCGGCGCAGCAGTGCGGCCGCCTCCTTCCGGCCCGCTCCGGCGGCCAGGTCGAACGAGGCGAGGTGCCCGCGGGCCTGGAGGCCTTCGGTGATGCCGGGCTGATGTTTCCCGTGAAACATCGCCCGGCCGGTGCCCAGCGAGGTGAGCGGGGTGGCCGCGGCGGGCGCGGCGGTGTATCCGAGGGCGGCGCCGGCCGCGCCGAGCGCGAGCCCGGTGGCGCCGGCGGTGCCGAGCAGCCTGCGGCGTGAGACGCCCTCGGCGGAGGGCGCCTTCGGAGCGGCGGCGCGGTCCTCGCCGGGGGCCTGGGGGAGGGACTGGTCGGGCATGGTGCGGTTCAGCCGATCTGCGCGTTCTTGGAGACGGTGGCCTGGTCGATGTCGGAGGTCCGTACGGTCACGGCGACCTTCCAGTCGCCGGCCATCGGGATCTGCACGCCGCTCGCGGACCAGTGTCCGGTGGTGACGTGGTCGGGGACGACGGGCAACGGCCCGATGTCCTTGGCGGTGAGGGTGAAGGAGACCTTGACCTCGGGGATGTCGAAGGCGCGGCCGTTGGGGCGCTGGACGTAGACGTGCATCTCGTTGCCGCCCACGCGCGCGGGGTCGAGGTCGACCGACACCACGCCCTTGCCGTCCGCGCCGCCGGTGTCGAACGGCATGGTCAGCGTCAGCGCGCCGGAGGAGTCCGCCGCAGACGAGGAGGCCGCCGCGGTGGCCGCCGCGGCCTCCTGTTCGGTGCGGCCGGGTTCGGTCTGGGTCAGCACGGTGGTGACGGCGAGCAGGACGACGGCGACGCCGGCCTCGGCGAGCACGGAGCGGCGCAGTCCGAAGCGGACGGGGTCGGCGTCGCGCTGCCGCTTCTGCCGGGCGGCGGCCATGGCGGCCCGCTGCCGGGCCAGCTGGGCGGCGCGTCCGCCGTCACCGGACGCCGCCGGCTTCCCGCCCTTCCCGCTCTTCGCGTCCTTCCCGCTCTTCGCGTCCTTCCCGCCCTTCCCGCTCTTCGCGTCCGTCGTGCTCTGGGCTGCCTTGGCGCCCGTCCCGGCCTTGGCGCCCGTCCCGGCCTTCGCGCCCGTCCCGGCCTTCGCGGCGCCGGTCGTGGCGGCTTCCTTCGGGCGCCGGCGCACGGCGGCCGTCGCCGGGTCCGTCAGTTGCGCCGTCCACCGCCGGGAGAACCAGGCGAGACCGACGAGCAGCGCCACCAGTGCCAGCTTGGCGATCAGCAGCTGTCCGTAGGAGGTGTCGGTGAACGCCGACCAGGAGCCGAGCTGGCGCCACGACTGGTAGACGCCGGTGGCGACGAGCGCGCAGACGCTGCCGAAGGCGACGTGCGAGAAGCGCCGTACGGCGGCGGACTCGACCGGGGGGTCCGCGCGGTACAGGGCCACGAGGAGCGCGGTGAGGCCGCCGAGCCACGCGGCGACGGCGAGCAGGTGGACGACGTCGGCCGGCATGGCGATGCCGGGCTGGAGGCCGGTGGAGGCGTGCTCGGCCATCGCCCAGCTCGCCGCGAGCCCCGCGGCCACGACGGCCCCGCCGACCGCCAGCCCGAAGGTCAGGTCCCGCTTCTCCTCGTCCTCGCTTGAATCAGGCTGTCGGCGCGCAGCGCCGTCGTTCGGGGTGGTGGTGGGTGACGGGCGGGCGTAGGCGCCGAAGAGCACGGCGATGAACAGGGCCGCCGCGGCGAGCAGCAGCAGCCGGGAGACCAGCGCGGCGCCGGTCTTGGTCTGCAGGACCTGGCCGAGCAGGCCCAGGTCGAAGACGTCGGCGACGTTGCCGGAGCCGGTGAAGGAGCCGCGCAGGAGGAGCAGCAGGAGGGTGGCCGAGGTGAGCGCGAGCCAGCCGCCGACGACGAGCCGCTGCAGCGCGCGCACGCCGGAGCCGCGCTGCCAGCAGGCCAGCACGAAGGCGGCCCCGCCGGTCATGACGACGAAGCCGGCGTTCGACAGGTAGCGCCCGAAGCCGTACAGCCCCCCGACGAGTCCGCCGCCCGCCGTCTGCTCGGAGACCGACACGGTGGTCGAGGAGGGCGCGCCGATGGAGAAGGTGAAGGCGCCGGCGACCGGATGGCTGTCGGCGGAGACGACCTGCCACGACACGGTGTACGTGCCGTCGGGCAGGCCGCCGCGCAGCCGTACGGCGTAGGTGGCGCCGCCGGTCTCGGTGGGCTTGCCGGTGTCGACGCGCGCGCCCTTGGGGTCGAGCACGCGCACGGAGCCGTCGGAGGTGGCGACCTTCTCGGAGAAGCTGAGGGAGACCTGGGCGGGCGCCTTGTCGACCACCACCCCCTGCGCGGGGTCGCTGCCGGTCAGCGCGGCATGCGCGGATGCCGGGCCGGCGCCGGCGAGCAGCGCGCCGGTGACGGCCAGGAACAGCAGCACCAGGATCCGCACGCGGCGGGGGGTGGTGGTCTGCCTCACGGTGGTCCCTCCCTCAGTGGCCGGTCGCCGGCCGGTACGTGGCCGCCTTCACCGGCATTTCGACCGTGATGGGGTCGGACGTCGCGAAGTGCAGTTCGACGGTCACCTTCTCGCCCTGCTTCGGCTTGCGCTTCAGCTTCTCGAACATCAGGTGGTTACCGCCGCTCTCCAGCACGAGACGGCCGTTCGCGGGGACGGTGAGGGAGTCGGTCTCCCGCATCGACTGCCCGACGGTCTGGTGGACGGTGACGCTGCCCGCGATGTCGCTGCTGACGGAGGTCAGCTCGTCCTTGGCGCCGCCCTCGTTGACGACGGTCAGGAAGCCCGCGGCCATGTCGGAGACCGGCTGGGGCATGTAGGGGGAGCTGACGGTCAGTTCGGGCCTGCCCGAGCCCTCGCCGGAGCCGCCGCAGCCGGTCGTCAGGGCCATCGCGCCCGCCAGCACCGCGGCGGGCAGGGCCAGGCGCCTCACGGCTTGGCTCCCTCGATGAGGCGGGGCAGGTCCTTGGTGTAGTCGTCGACGGTGGCGTCCTCGCCGTAGAGGACGTACCCGGCGTCGGTCTTCGGGGAGAAGGCGATGACCTGGGTGCCGTGCACCGAGACGGTCTTGCCGGTCTTCTTGTCCTTGTGGGTCGGCTCGATGGAGATGCCGAGGGTGCGGGCGCCGGCCTGGATGGTGGCGAAGTCGCCGGTGAGGCCGGTGAACTGGGGGTCGATGCCCTTGAGCCACTTGCCGAGTTCGGACGGGGTGTCGCGGGCGGGGTCGGTGGTGACGAACACCACCCGCAGCTTGTCCTGCTCGGCCTTGGGCAGCTGCTTCTTGGCGACGGCGAGGTTGTTCATCGTCAGCGGGCAGATGTCCGGGCAGTGGGTGTAGCCGAAGTAGATCAGCGTGGGCCTGCCCGCGGTCTCCCGGCGGAAGTCGTACTTCTTGCCGTGGGTGTCGGTGAGGACCAGGTCCGGCTTCTCGAAGGGCCTGTCGAGGATGGTCGCGGCCTTCTGCGAGGTGTCCTCGGAGACCACGGCGACGGGGGAGCCGCTGTCGTCGCCGCTGCCGCAGGCGGAGAGGGTCAGGCCGGCCGCGGCGAGCAGCGCGGCCGCGGCGAACGTCTTCTTGCGCATAGAGAAATGTCCCAGAGGTGAGGAGTTCCGGTGTGCGCCGGGGGCGCCGGTACGGGGTCGTACCGGCGGCCCCGGCGCGGCACGCGGACGGTCGGGCTTCAGGCGTCGGTGCGCCGACGGCCGGCGAGGACGCCGTAGGCGACGCCCAGGGTGCCGACGGCGATGCCCACCACGCCGAGCACGCGCGCGGTGGTGTCGCTGGAGTCGGCGGAGACTGAGGCGGAGGCGGAGGTGTCGGCGGCGGTGTTCCCGGTCTTGTCGGAGGAGGCCTCGGAGCCGGAGCCGGAACTGTGCGAGTGGTCGTCGGCGGAGGCGTCGGAAAGGGTCAGCACCGGGGCCGGGTTCTCGGGTTCCGCCTGGCCGTCCTGCTGGACCTCGATCCAGCGCACGACCTCCTTGTTGCCGTACGTCTGGATCGCCTTGAAGACCAGTTCGTCGGTGTCCTTCGGCAGCGCGCCGACGGAGAGCGGGAACTTCTGGAAGTAGCCGGGCTGAATGCCCTTGCCGTCGGCGGTCCAGGTCACCTTGGTGACGGCCTCGGTGATCTTCTCGCCCTCCAGTTCCACGGGCTCGGCCAGCTTCGCCCTGGTGACCTCGACGCGCCAGCCGTCCATCGGCTGCGGCATCACCGAGGCCAGCGGATGGTCGGTGGGGAAGCTGACCTCGAGCTTGGTGGTCGAGGCGTCGTCGCGCTCGTTGGGGACCTTGAAGTCGACGACCGCGTAGCCGCCCTTGGCGGCGGTGCCCTCGGGCTGCACGCTGACGTGGGCGAAGGCGGGCGAGGACAGCACGACCACGGCCGAGGCGGCGAGGGTGCCGGCGGCGGCGAGTCGGGAAGCCTTCATGGCAGGGAGCACTCCACTTCGAGTGAGGATTCCGGTGATCGGGTCGGGCGCGCGGCCGCGAAGACGCGGGTACGCGCGGGTGCCGCACGACGGCGGGCCCGGCCCCCGGAGAAGAAGAAGCGGAGCGGCGGTCGCGTCGTGTCAGGCGGCGAGGACGAGCGCGGCGGCCGGCGGGCCGCGCCGGATCACGGTGTGGTGGAGTGCGGCGGTACGGGGCTTCGGCGGGGCGAGCAGCGCGGTGCGCGGCGGACGCGGCCCCGCCCCGGGGGCGCCGGGGAGCCCGGCACACAGGGCGCGCACCAGGGCGAGCGCCCCGCGCAGGGACCGTACGAGCGCGCCCTCGGCGACGGAGTGCGCCGACAGCTCCAGCAGCCGCAGCAGCGCCAGGTCCCCGCGCCGCAGCAGCCAGCCCGCGGCGAGCGCCGCGAGGACGTGGCCGAGCAGCATGGGCAGCGACGGCAGCAGCGCGGCCGGGGAGCCGGCCGCGCCGGCCAGCGCGTCGGCCGGGTGGTGCATGGAGCTCATGGCGGCGCCCTGGCCGCCGGGGTCCTGGTGGACCCCGGCGCGCGCGAGGATGACGCGGGCCTGGGCGGGGCTGATCGCCGCCGCGGTGGTCCCGCACACGAGCCGCGCGGCCCGTTCGACCAGGGAGGCGTCCGCCGGCCCCGTCGGCGCCGGGGACATCGCCGCCGCGCCGACGCCTGCGGACGTCTGCTGCCCCAGCTCGAACAGCGTGTGCAGCATGGTCTGCCCGGCCGCGAGCAGCGCCGCGATGCCGGGCAGCGACCGCTCGCGTCCGGCGAGCGGCACCACGGCCAGGAGGACCCCCAGGAAGCCCGCGCCCAGGGTCCACAGCGGAACCGTGGCGCAGGAGGCGAGCGCGTGCCCGGCCGCGGCCAGCACGACGCAGACCGCGGCGAACACCGCGGCCCGCAGGACCCTCAGGTCGCCTCCGGAGCGCGCCGGGCGCCGGTGGGGGGCAGTCATGGCGGGCTCATCATCGCACTCGCGCCCTCGGCGCCATACGGCAGGTCCGCAAGGTTCCGGCCGGCCGGATGACCGCTTCCTGCCGCGGACCGCCCGCACATACACCGATTCCCATGGGGACGCATCGTCCATATGGGCGGCATCACGTCAACTCCGCGCTTACAACCGGGTACGCGCGGCAATACGTAACGGTATGTCGAGCCGCGGCCGGGAGGCTGGAGCATGAGCATCTGGTGGTCACTCCATCTGCGGCGCGAGGCTGCGAGCGTCCCGCTCGCCAGACGCCTGTTACTCGGCGCGATGGAGACCGCGGGGGTCGATCCCGACGTCTCCTTCGACCTCTCCGTCGCCCTGAGCGAGGCCTGTGCGAACGCCGTCGAGCACGGCGGGAACGGAACGCGCGGCGGCCGGACGGAGGCGTACCGCGTCACCGCCTACCTCGACGGCGAGACGTGCCGCATCGAGGTCGCCGACCCCGGCCCGGGATTCACCGCGCCGACGCCCGTCCGGCCCGCGCGTGCCGACGCCGAGCACGGCCGGGGCCTGTGCCTGATCCAGGAACTCGCCGACCACGTCCACATCGGCAGCAAGCCGGGCCGTGGCGGCACCGTGGTGAGCTTCGACAAGATCCTCAAGTTCCGGGAGGGCGCGCCGCTGATGGCGGTGTGAACCGGCCAGAAGCCTTACGGGCGACCGGACTTCGGCCTCCACGGACGACCGGACTTCGGCCTCCGCGGCATTCACAGCCGGCTGCCAGCCGGGCCTCATCTCCCTGACGGACGGCGTTCCTACTGTCCTGGGCATGACGGGAAACCACAAGGACACATCGATCAGCCGTCGCCGCGCCCTCGCGGTGACCGGCGGCACGGTCGCGGCGGGCGGCCTGGCCGTCGCGGGCTACCAGACGGCGTTCGCGGACACGGCCTCCGAGACCTCTGCCGCCGCCTCGGCCACCGCCACCTCCACCGGCTCCGCGTGCACGACCCTGATGTCGAGCGTCACCGAGGGCCCCTACTACCTCGACGGCGCGCTGGTGCGCAAGGACATCACCGAGGGCAAGAGCGGCGTCCCGCTGACCCTGCGCCTGACCGTCGTCGACGCCACCGACGGCTGCACCCCGGTCGCGGGCGCCGCCGTGGAGATCTGGCACTGCGACGCCTGGGGCTACTACTCCGGCTACACCACCGCCAACCCCGGCGGTTCCGCGCCCGCGGAGAGCGAGGAGGGCGACAGCGCGAACGACGACACGTACCTGCGCGGCTACCAGATCGCCAACGCCAACGGGGTGGTGAAGTTCGAGACGATCTTCCCGGGCTGGTACACGCCGCGCACCTGCCACATCCACGTGAAGGTGCACACGGGCGGCGCGAAGGAGGACGGCACCTACGAGGGCGGCAAGGTCAACCACACCGGCCAGCTGTTCTTCGACGACGACATCGCCGAGGAGATCTTCGCCCTCGATCCGTACGCGAAGCACACCGGCACCTACACCCGCCTCGCCGACGACATGGTCTACGACGGCGGCGGCGCCTCCAGCGGGCTGCTGACCCTCAAGGCCGTGCACAAGAGCGACCCGTCGAAGGGCTACAAGGGCTTCCTCATCCTCGGCATCGATCCGGACGCCGAGAACACCGGCGCCGGCAGCGGCGGCGGGGGCACCCCGCCGGGCGACGCCCCGACGGGGACGCCGCCGAGCGGCGCTCCGGGCGACTCCGCCTCCCCGTCGGCGTCCTCCTCGTAGAGTGCGGTCATGAGCAGCCGCGAGGACGAGACGCTGGCGCGGGCCGCCGTGGCGGCGCTGACCGGGCAGCTGGCCCTGGCTCCCAAGCCCGGCCTGCCCGACCCGCGCGACCTCGGTGTACCCGCCCGCCAGGATCACCGCACCCTGCGCTGGTCGGCCAAGGCGCTCGCGCCCGGCCTCGCGGCGATGGCCGCCGCCCGCCGCACCGGCGAGCCCACCCCGCGGCTGCGCGCCGAACTCGGCGCCATCGGCCGGTCCACCGAGCACACGGTGGGCCTGGCGGGCGGCGGCCACCGGGGAGCCCTGTGGATACTCGGCTTCCTCGTCGCGGCGGCCGCGATCGGCCCGCGGGCCAAGGCGGCGGAGGTCACCGCCGTCGCCAAGCGGATCGCCGCCCACACCGAACGGGGCGCCCCGCGCCGTCCCTCACGCGGTTCGTCGATCTCGGCGAAGTACGGCGCCGCCGGGGCCCGGGGCGAGGCGAGGGCCGGGTTCCCGCACGTGCGGCGGGCGTCGGACGCCCTCGCCGCGGCCCGTTCGGCCGGTGCCACCGAGGAACAGGCCCGGCTCGACGCCCTGCTGACCGTGATGTCCACCCTCCAGGACACGGAACTGCTGTACACCGCGGGCCCGGTGGGCCTCCGGCACGTGCAGGCGGGCGCCCGCGCGGTGCTGGAGGCGGGCGGCACGGCGACCGGGGCGGGCCGGGAGGCCCTGCACGCCCTCGACGCCGACCTGGACGCGCGCGGGTGAAGCCCGCGGGGGAGCGCGGGCCTGCTGGCGGGGGCGCTGTTCCTGGACGCGCTGCCGGTCACCGCACCGCTGCCGGTCACCGCACCGCTGCCGGTCACCTCATCGCTGCCGGTCACCTCATCGCTGTCGGTCACTTCACCGCTGCCGGCCGCCTGAGGTCTGCGCCCGTCCGGCCGGCGGCGGCCCGGCGCGCCGCCGGCCCCATCGCGTAGGACGCCGCGACCGTCACGCCGCCCAGCAGCAGCCACCCCGGCGTCCCCCACCCCACCAGCAGCGAGGTCAGCACCAGCGGGCCCAGCGTCCGGGCGACCGTCACCCCGGTGCCGAAGAAGCCCTGGTACTCGCCCACCCGGCCGGCCGGGGCCAGGTCGAACGACAGCTGCCAGGAGCCGGCCGACTGCCCCGTCTCCGCGACCACCTGCAGCACGGCCCCCGCGACGAGGACGCCCACCGCGAGCCGGGGCGACACCCCCGCCGACAGCGCGAACACCGCGCACGCCCCGGACATCACCCATCCGGCCCGCCGCAGGACGCGCGTGGCCGACGCGAGCCCGGTGACCGAGCGGGCTGCGCGCACCTGAAGGAGCGTCACCCCGACGGTGTTCAGGACGAACAGCGCGGAGACCAGCCAGACCGGTGCGCCGGTCCGCTCCGTGATCCACAGCGGCAGCCCCAGGCTGAGCACCGGCATTCGCAGCAGCAGCACGGCGTTGAGGAGGGCGAGCAGGGCGTACGGACGGTCGCGCAGCACCCCGAGGGAGTCCCGCCGACCCACCGGCGCGGGCGCCACGGAGGTCGCGGGCGCCACGGAGGTCGCGGGCGGCACGGGCGGTGTGGGCGGCACGGACAGCGCGCGCGGCACCGACGTCGCGGGCGGCACCGACGGCAGCCGCGACAGCATCCCGGCGCACGCCGCGAAGCTCACCGCGTCCAGCGCCAGCACCGCGAGATACGCCTCCCGCGTCCCGGCCTGCAGCGCGAGCCCGCCGAGTCCCGCGCCCACCGCCAGCCCGGCGTTCAGCGTCGACTGCAGACGCGCGAGCAGCCCGGTGCGCTCCCCCGCGGGCACCAGCCCCGCCACCAGCGCCTGCCGGGCCGCCGCGAGCCCCGACTGCGCGGTCGCGTACGCGCACGCCGCCGCCACGAACGGCACGAAACCGCGCACGACGAGGAAGGACGCCACCGCGAGCCCGGTCGCCGCCGCGAGCAGCACCGCCGTGCCGCGCGGCCCGCGCCGGTCGGCGAGCCGCCCGAGCGGCACCCCCGCCGCCGAGCCGGCCGCCCACGCGAGGGTCAGCCCGAGCCCCACGCGCCCGGGGGCCCGACCACCCGGGTGAAGAACAGCGCCGAGGTCACGTAGTAGGCGCCGTCGCCGATCGAATGGGACAACTGGGCCAGCGCCAGGACGCGTCGCGGACCCGCGGGAGGGACGAGGCGATTGGTCATGCCGCCAACGCTAGGCAGGGAATGGACCGCTCGGCAGATCCAATCCGAACCCGCTCCGATGGCCCAACACGGGCCGGCGCCGGGCCGGTCAGGCTCCGTCCAGGACCTTGGCCAGCACCTCCAGCGCCTCCGGGTACACCCGTTCCCGCGGTGTCCCGTAGCCGACGACGAGCCCCTGCGGCCGTCCCTCGCCGGGGGTGTGCCAGTGGTCGCCGAGGTGCCCGACGGCCAACCCCTCCGCCTCGGCCCGCGCCAGGACGTCCGCCTCGTCGGCGACCTCCACGAGCGCGTGCAGCCCGGCCGCGATCCCGCGCACCGCGCGCCGGGAGCCGAGCCGGTCCAGGAGCTGGTCCCTGCGCCGCCGGTACCTCAGCCGGCCCGCGCGCACGTGCCGGTCGTAGGCGTGGCTGTCGATGAGCTCGGCGAGCGCCAGCTGGCCGATCGTCTCGGTGTGGTGGTCGCTGTGCAGCTTGGCATCGGCCACCGCGTCGACCAGGTCCGGCGGCAGCACCATCCAACCGAGCCGCAGCGCGGGGCCGAGGGTCTTGGAGGCGGTGCCGAGGTAGACGACCTGCCCGGGCGCCATGCCCTGGAGCGCGCCGACGGGCTGGCGGTCGTAGCGGAACTCCCCGTCGTAGTCGTCCTCGACGATCAGCCCGCCACGCGCGCGTGCCCAGTCCGTCAGCGCCCGCCGCCGCTCCGGGTGCAGCGTCACCCCGGTCGGGTACTGGTGCGCGGGGGTGGCGACGACCGCGCCGACGTCCCCCAACTCCTCCGCGCACACGCCGCGTCCGTCCACCCGCACCGGCACCACGGTCCCGCCGTTGTGCCGCACCACCTCCCGGTGGAAGGGCAGGCCGGGGTCCTCCATGGCGATCCCGGCGCCGCCCAGCACGCGGGTGAGGAGCGCGAGTCCCTGCACGTACCCGGAGGTGATCACGATCCGCTCGGGCGGCGCGATGACGCCCCGCGCCCGCCCCAGGTACCCCGACAGCGCCGTGCGCAGCTCGACGCGGCCGCGCGGGTCCCCGTAGTCGTACGCCAGCAGGGGCGCCGTCGCGATGGCGCGGCGCAGCGCGCGCAGCCAGGCCGCCGCCGGGAACGCCCCGACGTCCGGGCTGCCGGGCCTGAGGTCGAACCGGGGCACGCGCGCGTGCGCCGCCGCCTCCGGCGTGCCGGTGTCGACCGAGGGCAGCAAGGCCACCCGGGTGCCCGAGCCCTGGCGGGCGGTCAGATATCCCTCGGCGACGAGCTGGTCGTACGCCGCCTTGGCCGTGCCCCGCGAGATCCCGAGCTCGGTGGCGAGCCGCCGGGTGGCCGGCAGCCGGGTGCCGGGCGCGAGCCGGCCGTCCCGCACGGCGTCCCGCAGCGCCCGCTCAAGCCCGATGCGCCGGCCGTCCCCGGCCTCGGGTTCCAGATGCAGATCGACACCGACACCGGACCAGAAGTCCTCCACGAAGACCCTCCCCCTAGGTACGTGAATCCAGGCACGTGCGTCCGGGCACGCGCATCCGGGCATGTACGTCCGGGCACGCGCTTCCAGGCACGTGCGTCCAAGCACGCGCATCCGGGCATGTCGCATGACCGGGCACGTGCATCCGGGCACGTCAATGGCCGGGCACCCCACTGGTACCCGGCCATCCGCTGCGTATCAGCCCTTGCTGTCCTTGCTGTCCTTGCTGTCCTTGCCGTCCCTGCTGCCCGTCAGGGCGGCCATCCACGCCTCCACCTCGTCCGACCGGCGTGGCAGCGCGGCGCTGAGGTTCCGGTTGCCGTCCTCGGTGACCAGGATGTCGTCCTCGATGCGCACGCCGATGCCCCGGTACTCCTCGGGCACCGTCAGGTCGTCGGCCTGGAAGTACAGCCCCGGCTCGACGGTGAGCACCATGCCGGGCTCCAGCGTCCCGTCGACGTACGACTCCACGCGCGCGGCGGCGCAGTCGTGGACGTCCATGCCGAGCATGTGCCCGGTGCCGTGCAGCGTCCAGCGGCGCTGCAGCCCGAGCTCCAGCACCCGCTCCACGGGACCCTCGACCAGGCCCCACTCGACGAGCTTCTCGGTCAGCACGTGCTGCGCCGCGTCGTGGAAGTCGCGGAATTTGCCGCCCGGCCGCACGGCCGCGATGCCGGCCTCCTGGGCCTCGTACACCGCGTCGTAGATCTTCTTCTGGAGCTCGGTGAAGCGGCCGTTGACCGGCAGCGTGCGGGTGACGTCGGCCGTGTAGTAGGTGTGCGTCTCCACGCCCGCGTCCAGCAGGAGCAGGTCGCCGGAGCGCACGGGCCCGTCGTTGCGCACCCAGTGCAGGGTGCAGGCGTGCGGGCCCGCGGCGGCGATGGTGCCGTAGCCGACGTCGTTGCCCTCCACGCGCGCGCGGAGGAAGAACGTGCCCTCGATGTAGCGCTCGCTGGTGGCCTCGGCCCGGTCGAGGACCCGTACGACGTCCTCGAAGCCGCGCACGGTGGAGTCGACGGCCTTCTGCAGCTCGCCGATCTCGAACGCGTCCTTCACCAGCCGCGCCTCGGACAGGAAGACGCGCAGCTCCTCGTCGCGCTCGGCGGTGACCTTGTCGGTCAGGGCCGCCTCGATGCCGGCGTCGTAGCCGCGCACCACGCGCACGGGGCCGGTGGCCCCGCGCAGCTTGTCGGCGACTTCGCGCACGTCGGCGACCGGGATGCCGTACAGCTTCGCCGCCTCGGTCAGCGAGTGCCGGCGCCCCACCCACAGTTCGCCGTGGCCGGAGAGCCAGAACTCGCCGTTCTCGCGGTTCGAGCGGGGCAGCAGGTACAGCGTGGCGACATGGCCGTCCCCCTTCGGCTCCAGTACGAGTACGCCGTTCTCGGTCTGGTCGCCGGTGAGATAGGCGTATTCGACCGACGCGCGGAAGGGGTACTCCGTGTCGTTCGACCGGGTCTTGAGGTTGCCCGCGGGGATGACCAGACGCTCGCCCGGGAACCGTGCGGACAGCGCGGCGCGGCGGGCGGCGGTCTCGGCGGCCTGGGCGATCGGCCGCAGGTCGCGCTGCTCGGTGTCGGCCCAGCCGGACTTCATGTTCTCGGCCAGCTCGTCGGAGACACCTGGGTACAGGCCGTTCTTGCGCTGCTCGATCGGCTCTTCCTCGGAAGCCTCCGGGGCCGCTGCGGCAGCAGCTCCGTCGGTCACAGCCGAGAGCTCATCAGCCACGGTCATCCTCCTTGATACGGCACAGGACCGCTCCATCGTACGGTCGTACGGAAGGGGGCCCAGGCCGCGAGGACCTGTTACCGCGGGCAGCGGCGCGTCACCGCGCACGGCGGCACGCGCGTGCGGGGACGTGCGCGTGCAGAGACATGCCTTTGGAGACGTCTGTATGGCGGTGTACGTGCCGAGACGCGCGCCCCGGCTCGCCCGGGGTCAGTCGAAACGCGCCGCGAGCAGAACGACGTCGTCCGCGCTGTCGGCCGCGTCCAGCCCGTCGGGCAGCATCGTGCGCAGCACGTGGTCGGCGACCGCGTCGGGGTCGTGGCGCAGCACCCGGGGCACGCCGGCCGCCGCCGCGTGCAGCCGGGCGAAGGCGCGGTCGATCGCGTCGCCGGTGCGGTGCAGCAGCCCGTCGGTGTACAGCAGCACCGTCTCGCCGAGCCCCGCCCGCATCTCCACGCTCGGCGCCTCCCAGCAGGCGAGCATGCCGAGCGGCGCGGACACGGACGTCTCGACGAACTCCGTGCGGCCCTCGCCGAGCAGCAGCGGCGGGCAGTGCCCGGCACCGGCCAGCGTGATCTTGCGCAGCGCGGGCTCGCAGTAGCCGAACAGGGCGGTGGCGGAGCGGGCGGGCTCGGTGAGTCTGAGCAGCAGCTCCAGGTCGGACAGCACGGCGACCGGGTCCTCGCCCTCCATCACCGCGTACGCCCTGAGGCTCGCCCGCAGGCGGCCCATCGCGGCGACCGCGCTGGGCCCGGAGCCCGTCACCGAGCCGACCGCGAGACCCAGCGCCGCGTCCGGCAGCGGCAGCGCGTCGTACCAGTCGCCGCCCCCGCGCGGGCCGGTGCGGTGGCGCACGGCGAGCTGGACGCCGGCGACGCGGGGCAGCCGGGACGGCAGCAGCTCCTCGGCCATCGTCGCCACGCGGGTGCGGGCGCGTTCCACCTCCACCAGCCGGGCCAGGTGCTCACCGGCGTAGCGGGCGTACAGGCCGACGAGGTGACGCTGGCGTTCGCTCGGTTCGGCGGGCTCGTCGTACAGCCACACGGCGGCGCCGACGCGGCCCAGGGCGTCGCTGGCCAGGGGGAGGGCGTAGCTCGCGGCGTAGCCGAGGCGGGCGGCCACCTCGCGGTGGCGCGGGTCGAGCCCGTCCTCGGAGAGCAGGTCGGGCTGGGCGATCTCACGGTCGCAGCCCGGCAGTCCGTCCAGGATCCTCCCGTACGACATGGCGCTGCGCGGCACGGTCTCGATGTGACCGAGGTCCGCGTGGGCGAGACCCAGGCCGATCGTGGTGTCCGGCCCGAGCCCGTCGCCGGGCTCGAGCACGACGAGGCCGCGCCGGGCGCCCACGAGGGCGGACCCGGCGCGCAGCAGTTCGGTCAGGGCGTCCGAGAGCGCGTCCGTGCGCACCAGACGTTCGGTCAGTTCGTGGAGGGTCGTGAGGTCCGAGACCCAGCCGGCGAGGCGGTCCTGGAGCAGGGCGCAGGGCGGGTTTGGCGGCGTGACCGGCGAGGTACCCGAGACGACGGACACGGGCGCGACAGTGTGTGCGGGAGCCGGAACCGTTGAATCGATTCCGGCCACTTTCGGAGGGTGAGGGGCATTCATGGCAACCGGCTTTCCGACCGGTGCGTACTGCTCAAAAGCATCGCAAACCCCCATGTCGTTCTGCGCCGCTGGCAGTGTCTCCACATGTACACGCACTCGTAAGGGGATGTCCAGCATTGTCCTGCGGGGATTCCTGGTGTCCCTGAGGACTCAGTGGACCCCTTGCTAAAAAGCAAAGTTGGCCTAAAAATGACTCGGGCGACGGGGCATTGCGGTCGACTGGGTTTGCTCCACGGAGCGTCACAGCGGTCGTGATGGGTACGTACTCGGAGAAGGCCAGGGGCGGTTGGCAGTCGCCCGGAACCTGGTGACCGACCCGGGCGTCCTATCCACCGACGGCCGTGCCCCATCCTCCCGTGGCGGAGGCGAAGAGAAATACGCGCGACGCAAAACGCCAGACTTCGCCACCCCCACGCCACGGCCGTGCTTTTGACAGACGCAGCAAGGGCGAGGCTGCCGCGGACGCAGCCGACGCTCGGCCAAGAGGGGTTTCCCTGTGCTTCCGGCAGGGGTGTGACGCGCCAACAGGTACGCACAGTGAAGTGATCTACACATGGTGTGATGTGGCCCACGGTGTTGCCAGCGGTGCAACGGAAAGGAACGAGCGCTCATGCGCGAGATCCTCGGAAGGCGACGCAGGCTCCTGTCCCAGCGCAGCGACGGGAGGCCTGAGTCGATCAGCGCGGCCCTGACCTTCGCAGCCGGATGGCAGTGGCCCGTGCTCCCCGGCGTGACAGCGGACCTGAAGGGGCGCTGCGGCTGCCCCGACCCCGAGTGCACGGTGCCCGGTGCGCATCCCTTCGACCCCGGCCTGCTCGCGGCCACCGCCGACGCCCGCATGGTGCGCTGGTGGTGGACCAACCGCCCCACCGCGCCGATCATCCTGGCCACCGGCGGCAAGGCCCCCTGCGCGGTCAGCCTGCCGGCCCTCGCCGCCGCGCATGCCCTGACCGCCCTGGACCGCGCGGGCATGCGCCTGGGTCCGGTCGTCGCCTCGCCCAGCCGCTGGGCGATCCTCGTCAAGCCGTACTCCATGGAGCAGTTGGGCGAGCTGCTGTACGCCAAGGACTTCGTCCCCGGCTCCCTCCGCTTCCACGGCGAGGGCGGCTACATCGCGCTGCCCCCGTCCGAGACCGGCGAGGGCGAGATCCGCTGGGAGCGCGCGCCGCTGCCCGGCTCCGCCGCCCCCTGGGTGCCCGACGTCGAGGCCGTGGTGGACGCCGTCGTCGAGGCCATCACGCGTACGGGTGTGAGCGCGCCCGAGCTGTGACGGTGCCGGCCCGGGCGCGCGCGGGCCGTCGCCGTCGGCTGCACCGTCGCCGTCGGCTGCACCGTCGCCGTTGGCAGCCCCGTCGCTGTCGGCTGCACCGCCGCCTGCCGCCGTCGGCCGCACCACCGCCCGCCGGTGCTCTCTGACGCCCTCTGGCGCCAGTGAGCGTCCCGGAGCAGGCCGACGACGCCCGCGATCCGGCGTCAACACCCTTGCGGTAGCGGCCAGTTGACAGGCTGCGACCCTCTGTGAAGAACCGTGCACATGAAAAGACCCGGTTGCTGGCGACGGGGGATGCACCAGCAACCGGGCTACTGGAACGGTAACAAGAGATCGGCGGTTCGCAAATTCCATCCGGGCTTTCCAGTCACCTATCCGCTTGCCCGGCAAGGGAGTTGTGAGGGAAGTTTCCGGTCCGCGCGGGGGCCGGTCCGGCCGGACGGACGGCCGTCCGGACCCCCCCTCGCACGGCTGTCAGCTGAGCGTGACCTGCCGGTTGGTCAGGCCGCCGCGGGCCCGGCGCTCGTCGGCGGTCAGCGGGGCGTCCGCGGCGAGGGCGTCGGCCAGCCGCTCGGCGAACTCGGCCGCCGGCTTCTCCACGTCCTCCGCGCCGACCTCGCTCGGCAGGTCCCAGACCGGGACGGTGAGCCCGTGAGCGCGGAAGGAGCCCACGAGACGGGTGCCCTCGCCGAGGTTCGACCGGCCCGCCGCGTGCAGCCGCGCGAGGGCGTCCAGAAGCCGCTCCTCCTCGTGCGGCATGACCCACCGCAGATGGTTCTTCTCCGGCGTCCGGCACCAGTACGCGGCGTCCACGCCGGTCAGCCGGACCGTCGGGATGGCCGCGGCGTTGGCCCGCTCCAGGGAGGCGGTCACCTCCGGGGTCGCGTTCTCCGAGTCCGGGACCCAGAACTCGAAGCCGCTGTGCACAACTGGCTCGAAGGCGCCTTCGGGGTCGAGCAGATCCTGCAGCCGCGGACCGTCGGCGGGAGCGCGGCGGCCCTGGACCGGCGTGCCCGGCTCGGCCGTGAGGGCGCGCTGGAGGGTGTCGGCGAGGTCGCGGCTGATGTCGCCGGAGGCCGTGTCGTTCTGCAGGCCGAGCAGCACCGAGCCGTCGTCGCGGCGCAGCGCCGGCCAGGCCATCGGCAGCACCGTGGCGAGGGTGACCGACGGGACGCCCTCGGGCAGGTCGTCCTTGAGCGTCAGCTCCACCGTGGCCGCCGGGACCAGTTCGCGCAGCGCCACCCAGTCGCACTCGGCGGGCAGCCCCTCGAAGGGACGCTGCACCAGCTCGGTCACGGCCTGCGCGGCGGCCCGGCCGTGGCAGGCCTTGTAGCGGCGGCCGCTGCCGCACGGGCAGGGCTCGCGGGCGCCGACAACCGGAATCTGTCCATCAGCGCCTGCGGCGCCGGCCCCGACGCTGGTCTGGGGGCGCTTGGCCTTCGTCTGAGGTCGCTTCTTGGCCATCGTGGGGTCTCCCGGTTACGGCTTGTCTGGTACGGGCGGGAGCCTAGCCGTTCACGCCACGGGACACGGGAGCCTGTGGACGACGCGGCCCGCGTGCCGTCCGGGGCCGGGCGGAACGCCCCGCGGATGCCGGTCCAGGCCGCCGGGATGCCGGTCCAGGCCGCTTGGACGGTCGGTCCGGGTCGCCCATGGGTGGGCCCAGGTCGCCCGGAGGGTCGGTCCAGGTCGTCCGGAGGGTCAGTCAGTCCAGGTCGTCGAACGCGCCCGCGAAGTCCAGACCGGTCAGTCCGCGTATCGCGGACAGGGACGGGGCCGTGACACGCGTAGCGAAGTCGTCGCGGCGGTACCCGGCGTCCGGATCATGAACGTCCTGGTGGACCACCACCCATACGGTGACCTCACCGCGCACGTCGTCGCGTACGCCCCAGTCGTCGGCCAGCGCCGTGATGATGTTCAGCCCGCGGCCGCCGTGCGCGGTGACCGAGGGCGTGGCCGGTGCGGGCCGGGTGGGACCGCCGCCGTCCGTCACCTCCATCGTGAGCCTGCCGCACGGGTCGACCCGCCACGCGGCCCGGACGTCACCGTCCCCGGCCAGGGCGTCGCCCAGCGGCCGGCCGTGCTTGCACGCGTTGCTCAACAGCTCCGACAGAATCAGTACGGCATCGTCGATGACCGCTTCCGAGACCCCGCCCCTGCGCAGCTGCTCGCGCATCCGGTGCCTTGCCTCGCCCACGCCCGCAGGGCCATGGGGTACGGCCATGCTCGACGACGTGGGCACCTCCTGTGCCACCACCAACGCCACCCCCGAGACCTCCTTCGCCCCACGCCACGGTGTGGATGCCCCATTGGCCTGTACCGGAAACCGGCCAATCCCGGTGCGGTGACGCATTCGAAACGAGCGAACACACAGCGAACGCGCCGGAGCACTCCCCGTAGTCGTGTGGCTGGATTCTTGCGATGTGGCCGAGACTGAAGATGCTGTAGGTGTGTCGTGAGGTCAAGCTTTTCTTCAGAGGTCTTCACCGGTCGCCCCGCGGCCGGCCACCTGCGGCCCGGTCACCCGCGGAGCTGGTGCAGCACCGCCCGGGGCCGGTTGGTGATGATGGCGTCGACGCCCAGCTCGACGCAGAGATCCACGTCCTCGGGCTCGTTCACGGTCCACACGTGCACCTCGTGGCCGGCCCGTTTCAGCCGCTCCACGTAGGCCGGGTGGTTGCGCACGATCCGGATGCCGGGGCCCGCGATCCGGACACCGGCCGGCAGCCGTCCGTCGCGCAGCCGGGGCGAGACGAACTGCATCAGGTACACCGTCGGCAGCGTCGGCGAGGCGGCGCGCACGCGGTGCAGCGAGCGCGCCGAGAAGCTCATCACACGTACCGGCGACTCCTCGGCCGAGGCCGGCGCGTCCAGTCCGAACCGCTTCAGGAGCACCAGCAGCCGCTCCTCCACCTGCCCGGCCCAGCGGGTGGGGTGCTTGGTCTCCACGGCCAGTTCCACCCGGCGCCCCGCGTCCGCGACCAGCTCCAGCAGCCGCTCCAGGGTCAGCACGGCGGTGTGCTCGCGGTCCTCGGGCCGGTGCTCCCAGTCCGGCTCCTCGTCGCGCGTGCGCCAGGCGTCCCGCGTCTTCCAGGACCCGAAGTCCAGGGCGGCGAGATCGGCGAGCTCCAGCGCCGAGACCGCACCGCGGCCGTTGGACGTACGGTTGACGCGACGGTCGTGGACGCAGACGAGGTGGCCGTCCGCCGTGAGGCGTACGTCGCATTCGAGGGCGTCGGCACCGTCCTCGATCGCCTTCCGGTACGCGGCCAGGGTGTGCTCCGGGGCCTCTTCGGAGGCTCCGCGGTGGGCGACGACTTGGATCCGGTGCTGCCGTGCGAGGGTCACCGCGTCATGGTGCCACCGAGAAGGGGGTAAGCGTGCTCTCGGCGGAGTCGAGATTGCGCCCTTTTTGTCGTACATGACCCATATAAGGGATGGCCCCGTACTCACAGCAGCCGCTTATGGTGCCCTGACGGACCATGGGAAAAGCTGACGGCATACAAAAAGACGTGCACAGCTGCCGCGCGCCGGGCCGTCGACCAGCGTGAACCAGTGTGACCCAAGACAACAGCCGTGGATCGAGGAGAGAAGCTGTGAGCACCGAGAACGAGGGCACCGCGGTACCCCCGGCCCCGTCCGCACCTCCCGTGCCGGTGGATGCTCCCGCTCCCTCGGCGCCCGCCGCCCGCGAGGGCAGCGCACCTATGGCGCCGTTCACGCCGTCCCCCGCGGGCGGCCCCCAGGGCTACGGCCCCGCCGGCCCGGCCCCCGACGCGCAGGGCTACGGCCCGGCCGGTTCCGCCGGCCCGGCCGGCTCCGCCGCCGACGCCGCCTGGCCGCCCCCGCCCCCCGCCACCCCGTCCTACGCCGACGCGGGAGGCGACTCGGGCGGCGGCTGGGGCTCGCCCCACCAGCAGCCCGCGCCGAAGTCCGGCCGGGGACGCGGCGGCCTGGTCGCCGCGATCCTGGTGGCCGCGCTCGTCGCCGGCGGCCTGGGCGGCGGCCTCGGCTACACCCTGGCCAAGAACGACGACAACACCGGCTCGACCACGGTCTCCGCCTCCGACAGCGGCGGCTCCATCAAGCGCGACCCGGGCACGGTCGCGGCCGTCGCCGCCCGGGCGCTGCCCAGCACCGTCACCATCCAGGCGGAGTCCACCAGCGGCGAGGGTGGCACGGGCACCGGTTTCGTCTTCGACACCCAGGGCCACATCGTCACCAACAACCACGTCGTCGCCGACGCGGTCGACGGCGGCAAACTCACGGCGACCTTCCCGAACGGCAAGAAGTACGACGCCGAGGTCGTCGGCCACGCCCAGGGCTACGACGTGGCGGTCATCAAGCTCAAGAACGCCCCGTCCGACCTCAAGCCGCTGACGCTGGGCAACTCGGACAAGGTCGCCGTCGGCGACTCCACGATCGCCATCGGCGCCCCCTTCGGCCTGTCCAACACGGTGACGACGGGCATCATCAGCGCCAAGAACAGGCCCGTGGCCTCCAGCGACGGCACCGGCAGCAACGCCTCCTACATGAGCGCCCTGCAGACCGACGCGTCGATCAACCCGGGCAACTCCGGCGGGCCGCTCCTCGACGCCCAGGGCAACGTCATCGGCATCAACTCCGCGATCCAGTCCACCGGCAGCGGCGGCCTGGGCGGCACCAGCCAGTCCGGCTCGATCGGCCTGGGCTTCGCCATCCCGATCAACCAGGCCAAGTACGTCGCCCAGCAGCTGATCAAGACCGGCAAGCCGGTGTACGCGAAGATCGGCGCCTCAGTCTCCCTGGAGGACTCCTCCAACGGTGCGAAGATCACCGACCAGGGCTCGGGCGGCTCCGCCTCGGTCGAGCCGGGCGGTCCCGCCGCCAAGGCCGGCCTCAAGCCCGGTGACGTCATCACCAAGCTCGACGACACGGTGATCGACTCCGGCCCCACCCTGATCGGCGAGATCTGGACCCACCAGCCCGGCGACAAGGTCACGATCACCTACGAGCGCGGCGGCAAGTCCCGCACCGTCGACCTCACTCTCGGCGCCCGCGTCGGCGACAACTGACCCGCACACCCGCGCACCGACCCGTTACTCTTGTCCCCGCGCCGCCGATGACCGGCCGGCGCGGGGTGGGTTGCCCGAGCGGCCTAAGGGAACGGTCTTGAAAACCGTCGTGGCGCAAGTCACCGTGGGTTCAAATCCCACACCCACCGCAGTGTGACGCGGCCCCTGACCTGGCTTTCGGCCTCCGGTCGGGGGCCGTTCCCGTCCCGGGCGGCTGTGGCCCGTCCTCGGTGGCCCGGGGCGGAGACCGTCCGTGTGTCCCGGGTCTCCGCGTGTGGGGTGTCACGCCTGTCCGGGGGGTGTGACGGGTCTGTCCTGCGTCTGTGACATCCGTTCGCCGGGGGCTGTGGTGCGGTGGGGGCCGCTGCTACGTTCCCGCTCCGGGGTGCGGCCGATCGGGTCGTCCTTGAGCAGGGGGATGTCCCAGATGAACGCCGACCGTCTCAGACCCGCAGCCCTCGCGTTCACGGCCGTCGCGCTGGCCGCCGTCCTCACCGCCTGCCAGGAAGGCGGCGGAACCGGAGCGGCGGGCGACGGCGCGGCCGCCTCGTCGCCCGCCGCGTCCGCGTCCGCGTCCGCGTCCGCGGCCGGCGCGACGCCGAGCGGCGCCGCCGCGGCCACCCCCTCGGCCGGCAGGAGCGGCGGGGGCACGTCCGCCACGACCTCCGGCGCCGAGTCGGCCGCTTCCGTCAAGCCCGCCGCCCCGGCGAAGCCCGCCGCGTCCACCGCCGGCTGCGTCGACAAGGCGCCGACCCCGGACGAGGTCGATCCGGACGAGTTCGCCGTGTACCGCGTCGAGGAACTCGACGGCAGCACCGGCAAGGTGAACCTCGTCGTCCAGCACGGCGCCTGGGGGTGCCCCGGCGGGGACGGCGACGGCGTGCCCTTCGTCGTCACCGGGGAGGACAGCCGCTGGGCGCTGGACCAGGCCGCGTACGTCACCGCCACGAACCCCATCACGGACAGCAGCGCGAACCAGCGGATCGGCGTGCAGGAACTGATCGACTGGATCGACGCGCACCCCGACTCCGGCCTGGTGTTCCGGTACCAGACCGGTGCCGACGGCTCCATCGACCGGCTGGAGCAGGTCTACTCGCCCTGACGGTCACAGCTCACCGTCACGGCTGGCGCCCCGTCATGCGGGCCGCCGAGGCGATCGTCGCCCTCGCCTCGCGTTCGGACAGGCCGGTGTCGAGGGCCGCGTCGATCAGCGGGGCGACGAGCGCGGGGCCGATGCCGTTCTCGTAGGCGCGGCAGGCGGCCCAGAACAGGCGGGTGTTGCGCTGGCCCTCGTGCGCGGCGAGCACGAAGTGGATCAGGCCCTGGCCGTGGTCGCCGGCCGACGGGTGCGTCGCGGGGTGGAGGGGGCGCGGCGGCAGGAGCAGGCGCAGGAGGGCCGGCGGGCACGCCGCGGGGGCGAGGTGCGCGGTGCCGGGAGCCGTCGTGTACACGCCGTGGTCGGTCCGGGAGCCGGGGCCGACGAGGTAGCCGCCCGCGCCCCGGATGTCGATGCCGGGGGCGAGGCGGCCGGCGGAGTTGGGCACGGCGACGTCGGGCGGGCCGGTCAGCCACAGGTGGCGGCCGCCGCTCGGGGTGAGGACGACGACCGTGTCGGGGATGGTGAACAGGTGGCGCAGCGCCAGTTCCCGCAGCGCCGCCGAGGAGTCCGTGCCCGACTTGGTGTCGAGGTCGATCCCGATGAGGTGGTGGGGCGGAAGGCCGCAGGCGATGCCGTAGCCGGTGGCCCAGGGGGCGGCGGCGAACATCTCGCGGATGCGGGCCGGGTCGGTCGAGGCGTCGTACACCCCGTGGCCGAAGCGGCCGCACTCGCCGTGACAGGGGCGGGGGTCGGGGTCGTCGCGGTGGGGGGAGCGCAGGGCCGGGAGTTTCGTGCGGGTCAGCGGGATGACGGCCAGGCCGCGTTCGGCGGCTGACAGGGCGTGCGCGAGGGCCAGCGTCGTGGCCTGCCGGTCGGTGGTGGCCATACTTCCATGCTCGTACGCGCGTTCGAAAAAGGGAAGAGGGGGTGGTTGCGACACGCCGGGGTGGAGGTCGGGGGTGGGGTCTCTGCCGGAACGCTTCACCCCTTGCGACGCTTGGGGTGGGGGTCGCACGGTCTGTCCTGGTCCGGGGTCGGAAGTGGCGAAAGGGGTTTATCGGCATGCCGTAGCACTTGGGGGCGAATCGCGGCTTCCGGGGTGGTTCGCCGGGGATGCGGTGGGCAACCCTGGTCTTGCGACGTCGTGCACAGTGTCGGGGCGGTCGGCCGACTGCCCCGGTGACAGGCCTACTTGACGGACCTCCGGCCAGGAAGCCGGATTCTGGAGGAAGCACATGGCAAGCATCCGTACCGCCCGCGTCATCGCCGCCGTCTCCGCCCTCCCGCTGGCAGCCGCCCTGTTCACCGGAGTCGCGGCGGCGGACAACGGCGCCTTCGCGGACGACGGCTCGAACGCGGGAGTCGCGAGCGTCGTCGGAAGCGGTGTCGGGCTCGACAACTACGGCAACTCGTCCACCACGCAGCAGAACGCGGTCGGCCCCGGCGCCACGAACCAGAGCAACGCCGTCCAGGTCAACGGCTCCGATCGCACGGCCGTCCAGCAGGGCAACGGGAACGTCGCCATCCACTTCGCTCCGATGTGGTGAGCCGACGGCCCTGACCTCGGGGCCGGGGGGACGTGCTTTGCAAGGGTCGTAAGGCGTCTGCGCGGCGGTTGCGGCGGTACTCCGGTGCCGCCGCGCAGACGTATGCCCGCGTGGGTGATCTCCTTGACAGCTCAAGGTTTCTGACGGACAGTCAGAAACATCCGGGGCGGCGGAGCGGTGCCGCCCGGGACGGGCGGTCACGACGGGCGGTCACGGCGAGGGGGCGATGGTGAGCGGAGAGCCGGAGGCGGAGGGGAGCGATGGCCTGGAGGCGCGGCTGAAGGCGTACGAGGGCCGGGCGGCGGCCGTGGCGTGCCGGGGCAAGGACCCCGTCAACGCGCCCATGATCCGGCACTGGTGCGAGGCCATGGGAGACACCCACCCCGCCTACGCCGGCCCCGACCCCGTCGCCCCGCCCACCATGCTCCAGGTGTGGACCATGGGCGGCCTCTCCGGTCACGGGCGACACGCGCGGGCGTACGACGAACTGCTCGGCCTGCTCGACGAGGCGGGCTGCACCGCGGTCGTCGCCACCGACTGCGAGCAGGAGTACGTCCGGCCCCTGCGCCCCGGCGACGAGATCACCTTCGACGCGGTGATCGAGTCGGTCTCCGGGCCCAAGACGACCCGACTGGGGACGGGCTGGTTCGTCACGACCCGCACGGACGTGCGGGTGGGCGCCGACCTGGCGGGCACGCACCGCTTCCGCATCCTCAAGTACGCCCCCGCGCGCCCGCGCACCGGCCCCACGCCCACCGGCTCCCCAGACGCCGGCCCCCCGCGCACCGGCCCCCCGCGCACCGGCCCCACGAGCACCCGCCCCCCGCGCACCGCGTCCCCGCGCACCGCGTCCCCGCGCCCCCGTCCGGTCGTCAACCGCGACAACGCCGGCTTCTGGGAGGGCGTCGCGCGGCGCCGTCTGCTGATCCAGCGGTGCGCGGGCTGCGGCGTCCTGCGCTTCCCGTGGCTGCCGGGGTGCGGCGCCTGCGGCTGCCCCGACTGGGACACGGTCGAGGCGAGCGGCGAGGGGACGGTCTATTCGTACGTCGTCGTGCACCATCCGTCCGTCCCGGGCTTCGACCCGCCCTACGCGGTGGCGCTGGTCGAACTCGCGGAGGGCGTCCGCATGGTCGGCAACGTCGTGGGGGTGCCCTGCGACGACGTGCGGATCGGGCTGCCGGTGCGGCTCGCGTTCCGGGCCGGCGGCGAGGATCCGGTGCTGCCGGTGTTCCGTCCCCGGGAGGAGGCCGCATGAGGGCCGGCGAGAAGCTCCCGCCGCTCACGATCCCGGTCACCCGCACCCTGATCGTCGCCGGGGCCGTCGCCTCACGCGACTTCCAGGACGTGCACCACGACGCCGAACGGGCCCGCGAGAAGGGTTCCCCGGACATCTTCATGAACATCCTGACGACCAACGGCCTGGTCGGCCGCTACGTCACCGACCACTTCGGCCCTACGTCCGTGCTGCGCAAGGTGGCCATACGGCTCGGGGCGCCCAACCATCCGGGCGACACGATGGTGCTGACGGGCACGGTCGAGGAGGTCGACGGCGACACCGCGACGGTCCGGGTGGTCGGCTCGAACAGCGTCGGCGATCACGTCACGGGCACGGTGACGGTCACGGTGACGGGCACGGTGAGGGCCGCGGTGACGGGCACGGTGAGGGCCGCGGTCCCCGCCTCGGGCGGCGCGTCATGAGCCTGCGCGCGCCGGACGCCCTCGGCGGGCGGGCGGCCGTCGTCGGCATCGGGGCCACGGAGTTCTCCAAGGACTCCGGGCGCAGTGAGCTGCGGCTGGCCGCCGAGGCGGTGCGGGCCGCGCTGCGGGACGCCGGACTGCGGCCGGCCGACGTCGACGGAATGGTCACGTTCACCATGGACACCAGCCCGGAGATCACCGTGGCCCAGGCCTGCGGGATCGGCGAGCTGTCCTTCTTCTCCCGCGTCCACTACGGCGGCGGGGCGGCCTGCGCGACCGTCCAGCAGGCGGCACTGGCGGTGGCGGCGGGCGTGGCGGAGGTCGTGGTCTGCTACCGCGCCTTCAACGAGCGGTCGGGGCGCAGGTTCGGCTCCGGGGTACGGCACCGGGAACCGTCGGCGGAAGGCGCGGCGCTCGGCTGGGTCCTGCCGTTCGGGCTGCTGACCCCGGCGTCCTGGGTGGCCATGGCGGCCCGGCGCTACCTGCATGCCCACGGGCTGACCCCGGAGGTGTTCGGGCACGTGGCCGTGGTGGACCGCGAGCACGCGGCGACGAACCCGGCGGCGTACTTCCACGGACGGCCGATCACCCTCGCCGACCACGCGGCCTCGCGCTGGATCGTGGAGCCGCTCCGGCTCCTGGACTGCTGCCAGGAGACCGACGGCGGCCAGGCCGTCGTCGTCACCTCCCTGGAACGGGCCCGCGACCTGCCCCACCCGCCCGCCGTCGTCGCGGCGGCCGCCCAGGGCTCGGGCCGCGCACAGGAGCAGATGACCAGCTTCTACCGGGACGATCTGACCGGGCTGCCGGAGATGGGCGTGGTGGCGCGCCAGCTGTGGCGGACGGCGGGCCGGGGACCGGCCGACATCGACGTGGCGATCCTGTACGACCACTTCACCCCCTTCGTGGTGATGCAGCTGGAGGAGTTCGGGTTCTGCGGGAGGGGGGAGGCGGCGGACTTCGTGGCCGCGCGCACGGTGCCGCTGAACACGCACGGCGGGCAGCTGGGGGAGGCGTACCTGCACGGGATGAACGGCATCGCGGAGGGCGTGCGGCAAGTGCGGGGCACCGCCGTCAACCAGGCGCCGGGTGCGGAGAACGTACTGGTCACGGCGGGCACGGGAGTGCCGACATCGGCCCTGCTGCTGACCGCCGACGGCTGAGCGCGCCGCCCGGGCTCCCCCGTCGGGCGCTCCGGGCTCCCCCTCGGGCGCTCCCGGAGCACCCCTCGGGCGCGCCCAGGGACACGCACCCAGAGAAACGCGCCCAGGGACACGCACCCAGGGGTGAACCCGCAGTGTGCCGGGGCCGATCGTCCACCTCCAGTAGGTGGGGCCGGCCCCACCCCTACAACCTGAGGCGGATTCCGCTTCGGGACCTGCGGCCGATCCGCCGGGCCCGCGCCGCTCCTAGCGTGGACGTCATGACCACACCCGTCTGCACCAGCGCCTCGACCGCCGCCGAACCGGCGACGCAGACTCTGCCCTATCCGTCGTTCTCGTCGTACGTCAGGGCGCGTCAGCCGGTGCTGCTGCGCACCGCCCGCTCGCTGACCGCGAACCCGAGCGACGCGGAGGACCTGCTGCAGACCGCGCTCGCCAAGACGTACGTCGCCTGGGAGCGGATCGAGGACCACCGCGCCCTCGACGGCTACGTGCGCCGGGCGCTGCTGAACACCCGCACCTCGCAGTGGCGCAAGCGCAAGGTCGACGAGTTCGTGTGCGACGAGCTGCCCGAGCCGGAGCCGGTGCCCGGCGGCGACGACCCGGCCGAGCAGCAGGCACTGCACGACGCGATGTGGCGGGCGATCATGAAGCTGCCCGCCCGGCAGCGGGCGATGGTCGTCCTCAGGTACTACGAGGACCTCAGCGAGACCCAGACGGCCGCGGTCCTGGGGGTGTCGGTGGGCACGGTGAAGTCGGCGGTCTCGCGTGCCCTCGGCAAGCTGCGGGACGACCCTGAGCTGGGGCTTGTGCGGAAATGAACCGTCCCGATCCTATTTGGGGTGCCGATCCGGGCAGATCGATCACCGTCGGCTAGTGACATACCGCGCGGTATGTGCGCAGAATCAGCGCACACCTTACCGCCGCGTTGGCAATGTCGCCCCGGGAGGACACCGTGCTGAGCACGATGCAGGACGTACCGCTGCTGATCTCGAGGATCCTGACCCACGGGTCCACGGTCCACGGCACATCGCAGGTGACCACCTGGACAGGCGAGAGCGAGCCGCACCGCCGTTCCTTCGCGGACATCGGTGCCCGGGCGGCCCAGCTGGCGCACGCCCTGCGCGACGACCTCGGCGTCGTGGACGACGACCGGGTGGCCACCCTCATGTGGAACAACGCCGAGCACGTCGAGGCCTACTTCGCGATCCCCTCCATGGGCGCGGTGCTGCACACCCTCAACCTCCGCCTCCCCGCGGAGCAGCTGGTCTGGATCGTCGGCCACGCGGCCGACAAGGTCGTCATCGTCAACGGCTCGCTGCTGCCGCTGCTGGCCCCGCTGCTGCCCCGCCTGACGTCGGTCGAGCACGTGGTGGTGTCCGGCCCGGGCGACCGCTCGCTGCTCGCCGGGTCCTCCGTGACCGTGCACGAGTACGAGGACCTGATCGCCGGCAAGCCGACCGGCTACGACTGGCCGGAGCTGGACGAGCGCCGGGCCGCCTCCATGTGCTACACCTCCGGCACCACCGGCGACCCCAAGGGCGTGGTGTACAGCCACCGTTCGATCTACCTGCACTCGATGCAGGTCAACATGGCCCAGTCGATGGGGCTGACCGACCAGGACACGTCGCTGGTGGTGGTCCCGCAGTTCCACGTCAACGCCTGGGGCCTGCCGCACGCCACCTTCATGACCGGCGTGAACATGCTGATGCCGGACCGCTTCCTCCAGCCGGCCCCCATCGCCGGGATGATCGAGACCGAGAAGCCGACGCACGCGGCCGCCGTGCCCACCATCTGGCAGGGACTGCTCGCCGAGCTCACCGCCAAGCCGCGCGACGTCTCCTCGCTCACCCAGGTCACCATCGGCGGCTCGGCCTGCCCGCCCTCCCTCATGGCGGCCTTCGACGACCTGGGCATGCGGGTCTGCCACGCCTGGGGCATGACGGAGACCTCGCCGCTGGGCACGATCGCCCGCCCGCCGGCGCACGCGGTCGGCACCGACGAGGAGTTCGCCTACCGGCTCACCCAGGGCCGCTTCCCGGCCGGTGTCGAGGGACGGCTGACCGGCCCCGGCGGCGAGCGCCTGCCCTGGGACGGCGAGTCGGCCGGTGAACTGGAGGTGCGCGGCCCGTGGATCGCGGGCGCCTACTACAACGGCCCCGACGCCGAACCGCTGCGCCCCGCCGACAAGTTCAGCGAGGACGGGTGGCTGAAGACGGGCGACGTCGGCACCATCTCCCCCGACGGCTTCCTCACCCTCACCGACCGGGCCAAGGACGTCATCAAGTCCGGCGGCGAGTGGATCTCCTCCGTCGACCTGGAGAACGCCCTCATGTCCCACCCGGACGTCGCCGAGGCCGCCGTCGTCGCGGTCCCCGACGAGAAGTGGGGCGAGCGCCCGCTGGCCACCGTCGTCCTGAAGGAGGGCGCCACCGCCGACTTCGCCTCCCTGCGCGCCTTCCTGGCCGCCGAGGGCAAGATCGCCAAGTGGCAGCTCCCGGAGCGCTGGACGATCATCGAGTCGGTGCCGAAGACGAGCGTGGGCAAGTTCGACAAGAAGAAGATCCGTGAGGCACACAGGCTGGGCCAGCTGGACGTGACGACGCTCAGCTGACCTCACGCGACCGGCCGGCTGCCGAGGCCCGCGGTTTCGCCGCGGGCGTGACAGCCGGCCGGCTCCCCGGTGTCCACCGCGCCGCCCGCATCCTCATCCGCGGCCGGCCTCGGTGAACGGGGCGGCGCGTCACATGGGCGTCCGCGTCACCTTCAGGTCGTATTCGAAAGCGGGCTGGCAGGACAGCGACGAGGTCTCGCCGAGGACGTCGACGGTGAGGCCGTAGCTGAGCTGCCGGTGAACTCCGTGGGTGGCGACGACCCAGGTGGGCTCCCGGTAGACGTTGTGGATCCGGGTCGTCTCGCCGGTGAGCGCGTAGGTGCCGCGGATCGTCGCCGTTCCCGCGTCACCGCCGTTCTCGCCGAAGTGCTCGATGGGCACGTCGGCTGAGACCGAACCGTTCACGAACAACTGCGCGGGTTCAGAGCCGCCGCCGTACTCCCCGTCGGGTCCTTGGATGTTGACCGACGCGAAGGAGCCGTACTGGGAGTTGTCGTACAGATCCACCAGGATGGACCTGTCTCCCGCCTGGCCCTGGCAGGACAGCACGTGACCCCTCTCGTACGAGGTCGTCGCGCCGCTGCCCGCCTCGGCGGACGCCGCCTGCGCCGTCATGGCGGGAAGGCCCGCGGCCATGACCGCGACGCCGGCCACCAGGGCCGCGCGCATCGCATTCTTCTTCACAACTCGCCTCCGTAGAAAGTTGAACAACCATTCCGTAAGACAAGCGAGCCGTGCCGCGGAATTGAGTAATCGTTGCTCAATGTCCGGCGGACAGTGAACCGGACGGCCGGAGACACCGGTCCGGGGTCCGGGCAGCGACCGGCCCGGACCGGTGTCTCCACCGGCCGGTGCCAAGCGCGGGTCCGCCCTAGTTGGTCCCGATCCGGGCCAGCAGGTCCACGATCCGGTCCTGCACCTCCGCGCTGGTGGAGCGCTCCGCGAGGAACAGCACGGTCTCGCCGGAGGCCAGCCGCGGCAGGTCGGCCGCGTCGACCGCGGCGGTGTAGACGACGAGCGGGGTGCGGTTGAGCTGCCCGTTGGCGCGCAGCCAGTCGACGATCCCCGCCCGGCGCCGGTGCACCTGCAGCAGATCCATCACGACCAGGTTCGGCCGGAACTGCCCCGCCAGCGCCACCGCGTCCGCGTCGCTCGCGGCCCGCGCCACCTGCATCCCGCGCCGCTCCAGCGTCGCGGTCAGCGCCAGCGCGATCTCCGCGTGCTCCTCGATGAGCAGCACGCGCGGCGGGTGCTGCTCGCTGTCACGCGGCGCGAGCGCCTTCAGCAGAACGGCGGGATCGGCGCCGTACGCCGCCTCGCGCGTGGCCTGTCCCAGGCCCGCCGTCACCATCACCGGAACCTCGGCGGCCACCGCCGCCTGCCGCAGCGACTGCAGCGCGGTGCGGGTGATCGGCCCGGTCAGCGGGTCGACGAACAGCGCGGCCGGGAAGGCGGCGATCTGCGCGTCGACCTCCTCGCGCGAGTGCACGATGACCGGCCGGTAGCCGCGGTCGCTGAGCGCCTGCTGGGTGGTGACGTCCGGGGCCGGCCACACCAGCAGTCGGCGCGGGTTGTCCAGCGGCTCCGGCGGCAGCTCGTCGTCCATCGGCTGCGGACGCGGCGGGTCCGCGACCTCCACGGCACCGCCCGGACCGTCCAGCGGTTCGGGCCCCTCGGCGGCGTTCTCGTCCGGCGCGCCGATGGCGTACGACCGTCCGGTGCCCTCTGTGCCCGGCTGCACCAGCCGCGTCTGTCCGGCCAGCGACGGCTGCGGCTGCGGCTGCGCTGGGGGCTGGGTCTGGGCCTGGGGCTGGGGCTGTGCTTGTGGCGGTACGGGAGTCTGCTCGGCCGGCGGGTGCGGCCGGGCGGCCTGCTCCGTGACCGCGGCGGCGTCGGCCCTCGTCCCCAGCTTGCGCCGACGGCCCGAGCCGCCGGGCTGATGCGGCGCGGGCGTCGCGGCCGGCTGCTGCACCTGGGCCGCCTGCCGCGTGAACGGCACGCCCTGCCCCAGTGTCCGCACACTGATCGCCCGCCCCTGTGTGGAGTTCGGATCGACCGGCGCGACGCCCTCGGCGGGCAGCGGCCGGCCCGCGGCTTCCACCGGCGCCGGCGCCGGTGCCGGGACGGCGGCGTTCGCCAGGGGCACGCCGGCGCCGGAGGTACCGCCGGTGCCGGGCCAGGGCTGGGTCGGGGCGGGAGCGGGGGCCGCACCGGCCTCGGCGGGCACCGGCTGGGCCGGCACGGGCTCCGCGGGGGCGGGCTGCGGGGGCTGCGCGACTGTCGGCTGGGGGATCGGCGGCTGCGCGGGCACGGGCTGGGCGGGCAGGCCGACCTGCCCGGTCGCGTCCGGTGCGGTGACCGGCTGGCCGGGAGCCATCTGCACGCTCGACGCCAGGGCGCCCTGCGGAGGAACGGGAGCGCCGGGCTGCACCTGGGGCTGGGGCTGGGGTTGCTGGACCGGCTGACCCGGCTGGACCGCCACCCCCTGCCCGGCTGTCTGTCCGGCCGTCGGCCCACCGGCCTCCTGCACCGGAACTCCGTGCGCGGGCGTTCCGGCCACCGCGCCCTGCTGGGCCACGGCACGACGCCGACGCCCCGTCGGCGCGGTCGTGGGGTGCGGCTGGGGCGGGGTGTGGTCGTCGGCCTGGTCGTGCGGAACGGCGTCGTGCCGACCGTCGTCGAGAACGTCACCGGGGACGCCGTGACCGGCCTGGACAAGGCCCGCCGGGTGCCCGGGTACCTGCCCCTGCACCGGAACCTGTGCCGGCACCGGAGCCTGCACCGGAGGTTGCGCCTGCGCAGGCACCTGGGCCTGCGCGGGCAACTGCGGCTGGCCCGGACTCTGCGGCTGGCCGGCACTCTGCGGCTGTGCGGGAGCCTGCGGCTGGCCGGGAGCCTGGGGCTGCACGGGAGCTTGCGGCTGGCCGGGAAGCTGAGACTGCGCCGGAGCCATACCCGGTGCCGGCGTCACCGCCTGCGCGGGCGCGAGCCCCTGCGCGGGGACGACTCCCTGCGCGGGAACGGCCCCCTGCCCGGGGACGACTCCCTGCCCGGGAACGGCCCCCTGCGCAGGAACGACTCCCTGCCCGGGAACCGGTGTCTGTGCCTGGGCCTGCCCGGCGACCGCCTGCGGCTGACCCGGGACCTGAACCTGCGCGGGCGTCACCCCCGGCACGGGACCGAGCCCCTGCGCCGCAGCCGCCCCGGGAACCTGCGCCTGCCCGGGGACCTGCGCCTGCCCGGGGACCTGTCCCGGCACCGGCACCGGCACAGGCACCGGTGCCTGCCCGCCCGGCGCGGCTGTCCCCGCCCCTGCGGCCGCCTCCGCTGCTGCGGGCGCCCCCGCCGCAGTCCCTGACGCAGTCCCCGTCGCGGTCCCCGCTCCGGCATCCGTCGCCGTCCCGCCGGACGGACGGTCGGCCTCGGCCGGGGGCAGGGCGAACACCGCGCGGGGCCCGGCCTCCTGCGCGGCTGCGCGCTCGTTGGCGGCGGCCAGGGCCCGTCGCCGCCGCCCGGTCGGCTGGGCGTCCTCGGTCTGGCCCGGCTGAGCCGCCGGGGGGAGTTGCGCGGGCTGGGAGGGCTGGACGGTCAGGTCAGGATGAGGGGCGGAGGGAGCCGGCAGGGCCGGCGGCAATGCCTGCTGCCCGCCGTCGTCACGCCGGGCACGGTGGTGCCCGGCGCCCGGCGCGGGCACGCCCTGCGGCGGCACGGTTCCGCCCAGCCCGGTCCCCACGGCGGCGGTCCCCGCCGCATGCTCGGCAGCCGTCATGACGGCGCCCTCGGAGACGCCCTCCCCGGCGCCCTCGGCAGGCCGCCCCCGGCGTCGCCCCGTACCGCCGGAACCCTCGACGGCGGCCTGCGCCGGTACCTGCCCCTGCCCCTGCCCCTGTGCCTGTGCCTGTGCCTGTGCCTGTGCCTGGGCCTGGGCTGCCTCCTCGGCCGCACGCCTTCGGCGCCGACCGGTCGGCGCGCCGCCCTCCGTGTCGCCCGCTCCGGCCGTCCCGGGCCCGCCGGAGACCTCGCTCTCCAGGAAGGCGTCGACGGAGGACCGCCGCGCCCGCCGCCGCCCGCCGCCCGGCTGATCGGCCGGGACCGCCCCTTCGACGGCCGGAGCCCCGGCCACCGGGACCCCGGCCACCGGAGCCTCGCCGACCGGGACCTCGGCGACCGCGATCTCGGCTGCCGGAACGGCCCCGGCGCCACCGCCGATGGGCACTTCGAGCACGTAGGCGTTGCCGCTCATGCCCGGCACTTCGTGGGTCTGCAGCACGCCGCCGTGGGCGCGCACGATCCCGCGCACGATCGGCTCGTGCACCGGGTCACCCCCGGCGTATGGCCCGCGTACCTCGATCCGTACGACCTCACCGCGCTGCGCCGCCGCCACGACGACGGTGTTGTCCATGTAACCGCCCGCCGACACCGGCGCGTTGCCGGTCGCGTCGACCCCCGCGACGTCCGCGACGAGGTGCGCGAGGGCGGTCGCGAGGCGCTGCGGGTCGACCTCGGCCTCGATGGGCGGGGCGTGCACCGCGAACTGCACCCGCCCGGGCCCGATCAGCTCCACCGCCCCGTCGACGCCGGCGGCGACGACGGCGTCGAGCATGACCTTCGTACGGCAGATCTCCTCGCTGCCGGCGTCGAGACGCTGGTAGCCGAGGACGTTGTCGATGAGGGAGGTGATCCGCGAGTAACCGGCCGAGAGGTGATGCAGCACCTGGTTGGCCTCGGGCCACAACTGCCCGGCGTCGTCGGCGGCCAGCGTGGCGAGTTCGCGCCGCAGCTCCTCCAGCGGCCCGCGCAGCGACCGGCCCAGCAGCGTCAGCAACTGCTCGTGCCGCCCGGCGAGAGCTTCGTAGCGGTCCTTCTCCCGCTCGCCGAGGGCGGCGTACCGCTCCTCCCCGGCGGCGAGTTCCTCGTCGTGCCGCTCCTGCAGCTCCTCGAGTTCGGTGACGTGCTTCTGGCGCAGGGCGGTGAGCTCCGAGGCGTGCTCCTCCTCGATCCGCTCCAGCTCCGCCGCGTGCCGCTTCTCGAGCTCGTTCTTCTCCTCGACGAGCGCGTCGTAGGGCCGCCGGTCGGTGAAGGTCATGACGGCGCCGACGAGCTGGTCGCCGTCGCGCACGGGCGCGGTCGTCAGGTCGACCGGCAGCGCGTCGCCGTTCTTGGCGAACACCACCTGCCCGCGCACCCGGTGCTTGCGCCCGGAGCGCAGGGTGTCGGCGAGCGGGGACTCGTCGTACGGGAAGGGCGAGCCGTCGGCGCGGGAGTGCAGGACGAGCGTGTGCAGCTCGCGCCCGCCGAGATCGCTGGCCCGGTACCCGAGGATCTGGGCGGCGGCCGGGTTGACGAGGACGATGCGCCCGTCGGTGTCGGTGCCCACCACGCCCTCGGACGCGGCCCGCAGGATCATCTCGGTCTGCCGCTGCGAGCGGGCCAGCTCGGCCTCGGTGTCCACGGTGCCGGTGAGGTCCCGCACGACGAGCATCAGCAGCTCGTCGCCGCTGTAGCCGTGACTGTCGTACGCCTGGTGGCCGCTCTCGAGGTTCGCGCTGGTGACCTCGACGGGGAACTCGGCCCCGTCCGTCCGCCGGGCGGTCATCCGCGTCGGCTTGGTCCGCCCGCGCGGGTCCATGTGGTCCGGCCGCCGCATGGACCCGGGGATGAGCTTGGAGTCGAACTGCGGCAGCAGGTCGAGCAGCCCGCGCCCGACGAGGGCCGTCCCCGGCGCCTCGAACGCCTCGAGCGCGATGGTGTTGGCGTTGACGACGGTCCCATTGGCGTTGACCAGCACCAACGCGTCGGGAAGCGCGTCCAGTATGGCTGCGAGGCGAGCAGCGCCTCGGGATGGCCTGCTGCTCACGAGACGCTTCCTCCCTGTTACCGCCCTTTGCTGACCGCTCGGGCCATCTTGCCAACCTGCCCGCGACGTGTCACGCGAGGGAGTCTAAGGGCAGCGGTTGCGCCGGCGACGCCGGATGAGAGGGAGGTCGCACAACGAAATGACGCAGAACCCGTGACCCTGCCGTGACCACGCCGCCCGCCCGGCGCCCGGTCTCCGCGGGACTTGCACGCGACTTCGGCGAAGCCCGGTCCCGCCGTGAGACGTCCCGCCGTGAGACGCCGTGTGGTCACGGCCGCCCGCGGGAATCGAGATCGGGCAGCAGCGGCACGAGCCGGTTCCAGCGGGCGATCCGGCACCCGTCACCGCGGTCGTACACCGCGTCCACCGGCCGTCCGGCCCAGGTGCCGGTGACGTGCGCGGTGGCGGGTCCGCCGTACTGCATGGTGCACATGCCGCCGTCGGGGACGGGCGCGAAGACGTCCGTCCCCCAGCGGGTCCCCCGGTCGAGCGCGGCGCAGGCGCCGGCGGCGTCGGGGTGAGTGCCGCTCGCGGGGTGGCAGTACAGCTCGTAGGTGCCGTCCCGCCCCTCCCCGGCGTGCCGCACGGTGACCACGAGGTGATCGCCGCCGCGGTCCTCGTCACGGACGGGCGGGGGCGCGAGCGGGCCCGCCGCGGCGTACGCGACGGCGGGCACGACGGAGAAGGCGGCGGCGGTCGCGGCGGTGGCGGCGACGAGAGCGCGGGGGATGGCCTGCAGCATGACCTGACTAACGCGCCACACTCCCGGACGTTGCGCGCCACACCCGTCACGGGCAAGGGCTTTGCCCTGCGGGCTTCCGGCCTAGTACCGTGGGAGGCGATTGGTGACACCGCACTCGGCTGTGTCATCATCTGCACGCACCACTCGCGCTCGCGCGGGCGGTTGTGCTGGAGGCGTCGCCTAGTCCGGTCTATGGCGCCGCACTGCTAATGCGGTTTGGGCCTTAAAGCCCATCGAGGGTTCAAATCCCTCCGCCTCCGCGCTGCATCACCGAAGCCCCGGTCCCCAGGACCGGGGCTTCGTCGTTCCCGTCCTTCCCTCGTGACGGCGTTTTCCCAGGTCACAAGGGGTGGACCAAATGGATTTCACATGGCGGCGGCAGTCATGTAATGTTCTTCCTGTCGCCGGGACGGGGCCGAAAGGACCAAGACCAGCGGAAAACAAAACAAGCACTCGTAGCTTAACGGATAGAGCATCTGACTACGGATCAGAAGGTTGCAGGTTCGAATCCTGCCGAGTGCACAGCAGACCAGAGGCCCCGGAGAGATCCGGGGCCTCTGGTGTTTCGGGCGCGTACAGCAGCGAAGTACAGCAACGGGGTTCGAGTCAGCCGGAGTCGGCGCCGCCCATCGCCGCGGACAGCTTCCCGACCGCGGCCCGTACCTCTTCCTCGCTCGCCTCGGCGTACACCTCCATCGTCATGGCGATCTGCGAGTGCCGCAGGATCCGCTGAGCGACTTTCGGGTGCACCTTCAGCGCGACCAGGAGTGAGCTGCACGTGTGCCGGGTGTTCCGCAGCGGGATCACCCGGAGGCCGGCGCGGCGGGCCCGCAGGGCGAACATGCGGGTGAGGTTTCCCGGCTCGATGGGCGTCCCGTACTTGGTCATGAAGACCAGGCCGCGGGTGTTCTGCCAGAGCTCCCCGGCCGCCTTCCGGTCCCCGGCCTGTTGTGCCCGCCGCATGCGGAGAGCCTTGAGGCACAGTTCGGGCAACGGCAGGAAGTCGTCGGACTCCTCCGTCTTGGTCTCCCGGTGGAGGATCTGCCGTCCGGCCCGCTGGATCTGGTGATCCACATACAGCTCCCCCGTCTCGAAGTCGATCGACTTCCAGGTCAGCCCCAGGGCCTCCCCGCGACGCAGCCCGAGGCAGAGGACCAGGACCCAGGCCGCGAAGAGCGGATCCTCGCGGGCCAGGGAGTCCGAGAGGAACTGTCCCGCCTCGGCGACGGACCACGGTTTGATGCGGCGGCGACGCGGCTTGGGCACCTTGACCAGGGAGGCCACGTTCTTGCTGATCTCCTCCTCTGCCACGGCATGCGACAGCGCGGCACGCAGGGCATCACGGGCCGCCTGGATCACCCGCCGGGAGGGATACGCCTCGCAGCACTCACCGATCCCGCAGCACCGTTGCCGTTCCGGGGCTCGCTTGGCGTCCTTGCCCTGCGCGCAGCACTGGCAGATGCCGGCCAGCTTGGTCAGCCACTCGCGGACGTCCCGGACCGTCAGCTTGTCGAGCCGCTTGGTGCCCAGGTGCGGGACGATGTAGAGCCGTACGGACCCCTCGTACGAGACGTACGACAGCGGGGCGAGATTCGGCTTCACGATCGACTCGAGCCAGTAGGCGAGGAACGCCGCCACGGTGCAGTGACGCGTCCGCACCGGCCCCCTGCCCGCTTCGTTGTGAAGCTTGATCCACTTCTCGTGGGTCTCCTCGCGGGTCTTGCCGTAGACGTACTTCCGCTTGCGGTCGCCTTCCGGGGTGGTGACCCAGACGTAGGCAGCGAAGCCGTTCTTGTACGGGTCGATGGATCCCTCGCCGTTGGCTCGCTTCCCGCTCATGCCGCCCACCCCTCAGCCTCGGACGCGCAGCGGTTCACGTACTCGTCGACCCAGGCCGGAAGGATGCGCCGGTTGCGCCCGACCTTCACGGAACGGATCTCCCCGCTCAGGATGAGCGCTTTCGTCTTGGAGAGGCCGAAGCCGAGCATTTCGGCGACTTCAGCGGTGGTGTGCCACTTGCGGGTGATGGTCACCGTGGTCATGTGGTCGGTTCTCCTTCCGTTCCGGGGGCGGGTTCGAGGGATTCGGCGAGCCAGGCCTCACCGACGCTGAGGCCAGTGCCAGCGAAAACCCAGTGGGCAAGGACAAGGGTGGTCTCCCCGTCCTGCGGGACGGGCGGGTCATGTCCCCTGTGGTGGTGTAGCCGGTCCGATCTGATCGTTGTTGGGGTAGATCTCGTCCATGCTGCCTTCGGGGAGGTAGCGGCGGGGGAAGGCGATCCATTCGTCGTGCATCTCGATGAGCACGGCGGTGGTGAGTCGTTCGAGGGCGTCGGGGTTGGGGAAGATCTGGACGACGTCGGTCCGGCGTTTGATCTCGCGGTTGATCCGCTCCAGCGGGTTGGTCGACTGGATCTTCTTCCAGTGCCGATCAGGGAAGTCCGCGAACGCGGTCAGGTCCTCCTTCGCTTCCAGGAGCATGGACCTGACCTTGGGGAACCGGCGGCCGAGCATGTCGGCGACGGTGTCGAGCTGGGCCCGGACGGCTGCGGCGTCGGGCTGGGCGAAGACCGTGCGGATCGTCGCGGCCACCATC
>NZ_JBIRUY010000009.1:0-6311 GCF_044335305.1 Streptomyces sp. NPDC020490
GAGAATGCCCTGGTAATGCGGCGGCAGCGCGTCTTGGTCCATGCCGGGCCCACGATGCGGGACCAACAGCACAGCCTGGCCCGCGACCTGCGCGGCCGGCGGCGCGGAAGCCTGCGCCTCCTCGTCGAGCTGCCCGGCCATCCGCTGCCACACCCGTTCGGCGACGGCGAGTTCGTCCCGCTCGGCCCGCACCTCTTCCAGCTGCTTGACCAGCTGTTCCTCGACTCCGTCCAACTCCGCGCGGCGCGCTGCGATCCGTTCCGCGATCTCGGATTCCGCCATGCACCTGAGCGTAGGCGGCACCAGTCCGACAGCGTGGCAGAACCGACAGAACCGGCCCAGCAGGAACCGTCAGACGATCAAGACCGAAGACAGTCGCCCACGACCAGCCGGAGCACCACGGAGGGCTCCCACACCACCCCATCTGAACTGCACGTTCGAAGATGGCGGAGGCTCACGGAGGACGTCATCTCGGGCCACATGACCGCCAACCCCGAGACTGTCAGGGAGGCGGCGCTCCGTTACGCTCGCTTGCAAGCCGCAGCCCTCTCCGTGGAGGATTCGGCGGCGCTGATCGCCCGCGTGATGGAGGAACGCTATGGAGACCGGTCCCAGCCTGCGGAACGCACAGTGGCGTAAGTCGAGTTACAGCGGAAACACCGGCGGCGACTGCGTCGAGGTCGCCGACAACTGCCCCACCGGCGCCGTTCCGGTCCGCGACAGCAAGAACCCCTCCGGCCCGATCCTGATCGTCGGCGCCCCCGCCTGGCAGACGTTCGTCGACGGCTTGCGGTAGTCCACAGGCTCGCTCGATTGTCAGTGGTACCCCCTGGGCTCCTCTTCGGTAGCCGCTTGTACGGCAGGAGCGCGTCAGCCAGGGGGTACGTACGATGGGAACGACACCAACATCAGCGGCTCGGGTACGCGCGCCCAAGCCCACGATCGCACCCATCACCTCACTCGCCTCGCGCGTCCTGACGGGCGACATCGTTTTACCCAAGTTCCAGCGGGCGTTCGTCTGGACACCGCAGCAGGTTCTGTACCTGCTCGACTCGGTGTGTCGGAACTACCCCATCGGCAGCCTCCTGATGTGGCGCACCACGGCCAAGCTTGCCAGCGGGCACGAGATCGCGGGCCTGGACACCGTGCCGCAGCACGAAGGTGCCCCGGTGCACTACGTACTGGACGGCCAGCAGCGGCTAGCCAGCCTGGTGGGCGCCCTGCATGGCTCCGGGCCGATATGGGACATCGCGTACGACCTGGAGCGCGAGGAGTTCCTGCATCTGACGGAGGAGGCCCCGGCAGGGCCGCACATCATGCCGGTACGGCATCTGACGTCGGTCAGCGCCATGATGTCGTGGATCAGGCGCGACAATCCCCCGGACGAACTCCAGGAGCGCGCCCAGGCGCTGAGCGACCAGTTCGCGCACTATCAGGTACCGGTCGTGACGCGCGGTAGCGCTTGGCCTCGACCACGGCGATCGGCACGTCAGGGATGTACTCGAGCACATAGTCGGCTGCGAGAGCGGCCCCCCTCTTGTGACGTCGGCGAGTCGGCACCAGCCGGCCGTCGTTGATCCGGTACTGCGGCCGGATCTGCTTCTCGTCCCACCCCGCTGCCCGGAGGGCGGGAAGGACGAACCGCTTGCACGTCTCGTCCTCGTTCAGCTTGTACGCGTCGATCCCCATGAAGACAGCTGTACTTCATGGGTCTGACATACGCGCTCGAACGGCCGGATCCGCGACTGCTCTTCAGCCACGGTGCCAGAGCACTGGCTTGTCACCGCACCACCCCGCCCGCTCAGCTCCCCGCCATCTCCCACACCAGCACCTCGGCCGACGTCACCCCGACCGCTTCGAGGTCCTCGGCGTCCGTGACGCGGGCCGCGTCGCCCGGGGTCAGGTGTTCGTCGGCGAGGCGGATCTCGCCGCGCACCACGTGTACGTAGACGTGCGCGCCGTCCGGGAGGGCCGTCCGCTCGCCCGGTGCCAGGCGGCGTACGTGGAGCATGGCGGTCGCCTCGGGGACGGCGTAGGGGGTGGAGTCGGCGATGCCGCGGACGATGTCGTAGGAAGGGTCGCCGGCCGGGTCCCGGGGGGTCAGCCACATCTGTACGAAGGTGAGCGGCGCGGGGCCGTCGTTGCGTTCGACGTGGCGGACGCCCGCGGCCGCGCTCAGGTGCTGGACGTCGCCGGGGCGGACCACGGTCTCCCGGCCCGTGGAGTCACGGTGCGTCAGTTCGCCCTCGACGACCCACGTCACGATCTCGGTGTGGCTGTGCGGGTGCTCGTCGAACCCGGCGCCGGGGGCGAGGCGTTCCTCGTTGCAGGCGATCAGGGCGCCGAAGCGCAGGTTGCCGGGGTCGTAGTGCGGGCCGAAGGAGAAGGCGTGCCGCGACTCGATGCCGGCCGCCGGATCGCCCCCTGGGTAGCGCTCCGCAGCGCGCCGTACCTGAATCACGCCACCACGGTAGCCCCGCCCGCCCGGCGGACCGACCCGCACCCCGCCAGTACATGCGCCCGTCCCGATAAGGCAGTCTTGTCCCCGTGCCCGAACCCGTAACCGGTAAGAACGAAGCCGCAGTGCCCCCCGTCCACCCGCACTCCGCGACCCTGAAGCGGCTGGAGAAGTCGTCCGGGAGTCTCGCCGCGCAGGCCATCGCGCGGATGGACGAGACGCTGCCGTGGTACCGGGCGATGCCTCCGGAGAACCGTTCCTGGATCGGGCTGGTGGCCCAGGCGGGCATCGCGGCGTTCACCGAGTGGTTCCGGCGCCCCGACGCCCCCCAGGCGATCTCCACCGACGTGTTCGGGACCGCGCCGCGCGAGCTGACGCGGGCCATCACGCTGCGGCAGACCGTGGAGATGGTGCGCACCACCATCGAGGTCATGGAGAGCGCCATCGACGAGGTGGCCGCGCCCGGCGACGAGAGCGTGCTGCGCGAGGCGCTGCTGGTGTACGCGCGGGAGATCGCCTTCGCGACCGCCCAGGTGTACGCCCAGGCCGCCGAGGCACGCGGTGCCTGGGACGCCCGGCTGGAGTCGCTGGTGGTCAACGCCGTGCTGAGCGGGGAGGCCGACGAGGGGGCACTGAGCAGGGCCGCCGCACTGGGGTGGAACTCGCCCGAGCATGTGTGCGTGGTGCTGGGGACCGCCCCGGACGGGGACTCCGAGCTGACGGTGGAGGCCATCCGGCGGGCCGCCCGGCACGCCAAGCTTCAGGTGCTGACGGGGGTGCTGGGCGACCGGCTGGTCGTCATCGCCGGCGGCAGCAACAACCCGCTCGCCGTCGCGAAGTCGCTGATCGGGCCGTACGCGGCCGGGCCCGTGGTGGCCGGGCCGGTGGTGCCCGACCTGCTGGCCGCGACCCGGTCCGCGCAGGCCGCGGCGGCGGGGCTCAAGGCGTGTTCCGCCTGGCAGGACGCGCCGCGCCCGGTGCTGGCGGACGATCTCCTCCCGGAGCGCGCGATCGCCGGTGATCCGAGCGCGCGGGAGCAGCTGGTGGAGGAGATCTACAGACCGCTGGAGGAGGCCGGTTCGGCGCTGCTGGAGACGCTCTCCGTGTATCTGGAACAGGCGAGCAGTCTGGAAGGCGCCGCGCGGATGCTGTTCGTTCACCCCAACACCGTGCGCTACCGGCTCCGACGTGTGACTGATGTCACCGGATGGTCGCCCTCTGACGTACGCTCGGCGTTCACGCTGCGCATCGCCCTGATCCTGGGGCGTCTGGCCGATGGAGATCTCTCCTCCTAGGATTTTGTCAGGGGCCCACAAATCCCCTTGCTGTTCTTCGTCCTTGTCCCCACGGGCGGTCGCGGCCGTCCACAAGAGAGAGTGTGAGAGTGCTCGTACTCGTCGCTCCCGGCCAGGGCGCCCAGACGCCCGGCTTCCTGACTCCTTGGCTCGAACTGCCCGGTGCCGCCGACCGCGTCGCCGCCTGGTCGGACGCCATCGGGCTGGACCTCGCCCACTACGGCACCCAGGCCGACGCGGAGGCGATCCGCGACACGGCCGTGGCCCAGCCACTGCTGGTCGCCGCCGGAATCCTGTCCGCCGCGGCACTGGGTGACATCTCCGACGTCGCGCCGGGCGCGGTCGCGGGCCACAGCGTCGGCGAGATCACCGCCGCCGCCTTCGCGGGCGTCCTCGACGACACCGCCGCGCTGACGCTCGTACGCAGGCGGGGTCTGGCGATGGCCGAGGCCGCCGCCGTCACCGCGACCGGGATGTCGGCGCTGCTCGGCGGCGACCCGGAGGTGTCGGTCGCGCACCTGCAGAAACTGGGCCTGACTCCGGCGAACGTCAACGGGGCCGGCCAGATCGTCGCCGCGGGCACGCTGGAGCAGCTCGCCGCGCTGAACGAGGACAAGCCCGAGGGCGTCCGCAAGATCGTTCCGCTGAAGGTCGCCGGCGCCTTCCACACGCACCACATGGCGCCCGCGGTCGACAGCCTGGCCGAGGCCGCCAAGGAGCTCTCGCCCGCGGACCCGAAGGTCGCCTACGTCTCCAACCGGGACGGGCGGACCGTCAAGTCCGGCTCCGAGGTGCTGGAGCGGCTGGTCGGGCAGGTCGCCAACCCGGTGCGCTGGGACCTGTGCATGGAGACGTTCAAGGAGCTCGGCGTCACGGCGCTGCTGGAGGTGTGCCCCGGCGGCACGCTGACCGGCCTCGCCAAGCGCGCCCTGCCGGGTGTGAAGACGCTGGCCCTGAAGACCCCCGACGACCTCGACGCTGCTCGCGAGCTCATCGCCGAGCACGCCTGACAAGGAGCCCGGAGCATGTCGAAGATCAAGCCGAGCAAGGGCGCCCCGTACGCGCGCATCCTCGGGGTGGGCGGCTACCGTCCGGTCCGGGTCGTGCCGAACGAGGTCATCCTGGAGAAGATCGACTCGTCCGAAGAGTGGATCCGCTCGCGCTCCGGCATCGAGACCCGGCACTGGGCCAACGACGAGGAGACCGTCTCCGCGATGTCCGTGGAGGCGGCCGGCAAGGCGATCGCCGACGCCGGGATCGCCGCCGAGCAGATCGGCGCGGTAGTCGTGTCCACCGTCTCGCACTTCCACCAGACCCCGGCCATCGCCACCGACATCGCCGACAGGCTCGGCACGGACAAGGCCGCCGCGTTCGACATCTCGGCCGGCTGCGCGGGCTTCGGCTACGGCCTCACCCTCGCCAAGGGCATGATCGTCGAGGGCTCGGCGGAGTACGTGCTGGTCATCGGCGTGGAGCGGCTGTCCGACCTGACCGACCTGGAGGACCGCGCCACGGCCTTCCTGTTCGGTGACGGCGCGGGCGCGGTCGTCGTGGGCCCCTCCGAGGAACCGCACATCGGTCCGACGGTGTGGGGTTCCGAGGGCGACAAGGCCGACACGATCAAGCAGACCGTGTCCTGGGACCGTTTCCGGGTCGGCGACGTGTCCCAGCTGCCCCTCGACAGCGAGGGCAACGTCAAGTTCCCTGCGATCACGCAGGAGGGCCAGGCGGTGTTCCGCTGGGCCGTGTTCGAGATGGCGAAGGTCGCCCAGCAGGCGCTGGAAGCGGCCGGGATCACCGCGGACGACCTGGACGTCTTCATTCCCCACCAGGCCAACGAGCGGATCATCGACTCGATGGTGAAGACGCTGAAACTGCCGGCGCACGTCACGGTCGCCCGCGACGTGCGCACCACCGGCAACACCTCGGCCGCCTCGATTCCGCTCGCGATGGAGCGGCTTCTGGCGACCGGTGAGGCGAAGAGCGGCGACACCGCGCTCGTCATCGGCTTCGGGGCGGGTCTCGTCTACGCCGCGACTGTCGTTACCCTCCCCTAGGCACTCCGTGCCGGATCACCTCCGATCCGGCACGGGACCAGCAACACCTGCCGCTGACGCGGCGGACGCCAACCCTCTGAATCACTACGAAGGAGCGCCTGACATGGCCGCCACTCAGGAAGAGATCGTCGCCGGTCTCGCCGACATCGTCAACGAGATCGCCGGCATCCCGGTCGAGGACGTCCAGCTGGACAAGTCCTTCACCGACGACCTGGACGTCGACTCGCTGTCCATGGTCGAGGTCGTCGTCGCCGCCGAGGAGCGCTTCGACGTCAAGATCCCCGACGAGGACGTGAAGAACCTCAAGACGGTCGGCGACGCGACCGAATACATCCTCAAGCACCAGGGCTGAACGATCCGCCAGGGCCTGTAGTCCGGATCGGGGGGGGGGGGGGGGGGGGGGGGCGCCCCCCCCCCCCCCGCGGGGGGGGGGGGGGGGGCGGGGGGGGGGGGGGGGGCGGCGCCCCCCCCCCCCCGGGGGGGGGGGCCCGGCCCCGGGTG
>NZ_JBIRUY010000009.1:6321-22062 GCF_044335305.1 Streptomyces sp. NPDC020490
AAACCACCCCTCGGCGCCCCAACACCAAACAAACCCAAACCCCCCCCCCCCCCCCCCCCCGGGCCCCGGGCGGGGGGGGGGGGGGGGGGGCCGCGCGCCCCCCCCCCCCCCCCCCCCCCCCCCGAGCGGGACGATCCGAACGACAGGGCCTGGGCCCGGTCGCCTGCCCCGCCACCCGGCGGTGGCGCCGTACGAATCCTCGTATCCGTTGGAGAAAGAATTCCCGTGAGCCCGACCAATCGCACCGTGGTCGTCACCGGTATCGGCGCAACCACACCGCTGGGTGGCGACGCAGCCTCGACCTGGGAGGGTCTGGTCGCCGGTCGTTCCGGCGTGAAGCCCCTGGAGCAGGAATGGGCCGCCGAGCAGGCGGTCCGCATCGCGGCGCCGGTCGCCGTGGAACCCACCGAGGTCATCCCCCGGCCGCAGGCCCGCCGCCTGGACCGCTCGGCGCAGTTCGCGCTGGTCGCCGCCAAGGAGGCGTGGGCCGACGCAGGCTTCGAGGGCAAGGCCGGTGAGGACCCGAACGTCGACCCGGACCGGCTCGGCGCCGTCATCGCCTCGGGCATCGGCGGCGTGACGACCCTGCTCGACCAGTACGACGTGCTGCGGGAGAAGGGCGTCCGCCGCGTCTCCCCGCACACCGTCCCCATGCTGATGCCGAACGGCCCCTCGGCGAACGTGGGCCTGGCCGTGGGCGCCCGTGCGGGCGTGCACACGCCGGTGTCCGCCTGCGCGTCGGGCGCGGAGGCCATCGGCTACGCCATCGAGATGATCCGTACGGGCCGCGCCGACGTCGTCGTCGCGGGCGGCACGGAGGCGGCGATCCACCCGCTGCCGATCGCCGCGTTCGGCAACATGATGGCGATGTCCAAGAACAACGACGACCCGCAGGGCGCCTCGCGTCCCTACGACGTCGCCCGTGACGGCTTCGTGCTCGGCGAGGGCGCCGGCCTGATCGTCCTGGAGTCCGCGGAGCACGCCGCCAAGCGCGGCGCCCGCGTGTACGCCGAGGCGGTCGGCCAGGGCATCTCCGCCGACGCCCACGACATCGTGCAGCCGGAGCCCGAGGGGCGCGGCATCTCGCACGCCCTGCAGAACCTGCTGGACCGCACCGACCTGGTGCCGGCCGAGATCGTGCACGTCAACGCGCACGCCACGTCGACGCCGGCCGGTGACATCGCCGAGCTGAAGGCGCTGCGGAAGGTGTTCGGCGACGACGCGGACCACATGGCGGTCTCCGCGACGAAGTCGATGACCGGTCACCTCCTCGGTGGCGCGGGCGGCGTGGAGTCCGTGGCGACGATCCTCGCCCTGTACCACCGGGTGGCCCCGCCGACCATCAACGTCGAGAACCTCGACCCGGAGGCGGAGGCCAACGCCGACATCGTCCGCGGCGAGGCCCGCAAGCTGCCCGTCGAGGGCCGCATCGCCGCGCTGAACGACTCGTTCGGCTTCGGCGGGCACAACGTGGTGCTGGCGTTCCGTACGGTCTGACAGACGCCGCCAGGAGCACGCAAGGGCCCCCACCTCGGTGGGGGCCCTTCGCGTGGCGCCGGGTTGGGCGGCGCGGGGGTGTCAGACGACCTGGTGCAGCCAGCGCACCGGTGCCCCCTCGCCCGCGTACCGGAACGGCTCGAGTTCGTCGTCCCAGGGCTTGCCCAGGAGTCTGGCGATCTCCGCCTCCAGGTCCGTCTCGCCGTCCCGGGAGCGGGTCAGGGCGGCGCGCAGGCGGTCCTCGGGGATGAGGATGTCGCCGTGGATGCCGGTGACGGCGTGGAAGATGCCGAGGTCGGGGGTGCAGCTGTAGCGCTCGCCCTCGGCGGTGGGGCAGGGCTCGGCGGTCACCTCGAAGCGGAGCATCTGCCAGCCGCGCAGCGCGGAGGCCAGCTTGGACGCGGTGCCCGGCTGGCCCTGCCAGGAGAACTCCGAGCGCCAGGTGCCCGGCGCGGCGGGCTGCCGGATCCAGTCGAGGCTGACGCGCGTGCCGAGCACCCCGGCGACGGCCCACTCGACGTGCGGGCACATCGCGCGCGGCGCGGAGTGCACGTACAGGACTCCACGTGTCGTCACCGGGACCTCCGGGCAGAGCGGGACATCTTGCGAACTGGCGGACACGTGGCCGGGCGGGCCACGTTGATGGCGAGGCTACCGTGCGACGGCGCGAGGAGTGTGACGTACCGTCGGAGCCGGTGCCGGGAAACGTCCGCCATTCACCCGGTAGGACGCTTGTACGGGTGCCGGTGGCCGCACCGGGTGGAGGCCGGGAACCCGCGCGCGTTGTCATGGAGGGGGACTTTTCCGACGTCGACCGAGGGGATCAGCAGCGGATGCGCAAGCCCAGCCGCCGGTCACGGACCGTACTCGCCGCCGTGACGGCGGCCGTCCTCGGCGTCGCCGGGTGCGACGCCGCCGGTGGCGGCTCCGCCGGGCAGGACGGGACGAAGGCGCGGGCCGCGAAGCCGTCCGCGCGGTCGGCGCCGGTGTGGGACGTCAGCCCCGCCTCGATCGCGGCCGTCGGCGACTCCATCACCCGCGGTTTCGACGCCTGCGCGGTGCTGGCGGACTGCCCGGAGGTCTCGTGGGCGACCGGGACCAGTCCGCAGGTGGACAGTCTGGCCGTGCGGCTGCTGGGGAAGGCGAAGGCGGCCGAGCGCAGCTGGAACTACGCGGTGACCGGGGCGCGGATGGCGGACCTGCCCGGGCAGGTGGCGCGGGCGGTGACGCGCAGGCCGCAGCTGGTGACGGTGATGGCGGGCGCCAACGACGCCTGCCGGGCCTCGACCGCGGCGATGACGCCGGTGGCCGACTTCCGCGCCGACTTCGAGGAGGCGATGGCCACGCTGCGCAAGGCCCTGCCGAAGACGCAGGTGTACGTGTCGAGCGTGCCGGACCTGAAGCGGCTGTGGTCCGAGGGGCGCACCAACGCGCTGGGCAAGCAGATCTGGAAGCTGGGCCTGTGCCCGTCGATGCTGGGCGACGCGGACGCGCTGGACTCGGCGGCGACGCTGCGCCGGGACACGGTGCAGAAGCGGGTGGAGGCCTACAACGCGGTGCTGGGGGAGGTGTGCGCGAAGGACCGCCGCTGCCGCTTCGACGGGGGCGCGGTGTACGCGTACCGGTTCGGCACCGGCCAGCTGAGCCACTGGGACTGGTTCCACCCGAGCGTGGACGGCCAGGCCCGGCTGGCGGAGATCGCCTACCGGACGGTCACGGCGAAGAGGCGGTGACCGGTGCGAGGCGCTGAGCGCTCCGCCGGATGTGCCGCGTCGCGCCGGGGCGTCGGCCGCCGCGCCGTCGTGGCCGGTCGCGCGGTTCCCCGCGCCCCCCGGCTGCCCGGCTGCCCGGCTGCCCGGCTGCCCGGCTGCCCGGCTGCCCGGCTGCCCGGCCGCAGCGCACCTCGCCGACCCGCTTAGGATTCCGCTCATGAACGAACACTTCGGCACACTTCCCGACGGCACACCGGTGCACCGCTGGACCCTGGAGCGGTCGGGCACACGGGTGCGGGTGCTGTCGTACGGCGGGATCGTGCAGTCGGTGGAGGTCCCGGACCGGGACGGGCGCGCCGGGAACGTGGTGCTGGGGTTCGCCGGCCTGGACGGCTACCTCGCGCACCCGGAGCCGTACCTCGGCGCTCTGATCGGGCGGTACGCCAACCGGATAGCCGGCGGCCGCTTCTCGCTGGACGGGGTGACGTACACGCTCGCGCTCAACCCCCCGCCCAACTCGCTGCACGGCGGCGAGCGCGGCTTCGACAAGCGTGTGTGGGACGCCGTGCCGGTGGAGCACGGGGTGCGGCTGAGCCGGGTCAGCGCGGACGGCGAGGAGGGCTTCCCGGGCCGGCTGGAGGTGTCCGCGACGTACACGCTGGACGCGTCCGGCGCCCTGCGGATCGCCTACGAGGCGGTGACGGACGCGCCGACCGTGGTGAACCTGACGAACCACAGCTACTTCGACCTCGGCGGCTCGCGGTACGCCGGCGACCACGAACTGCGGGTCGCCGCGTCCCGCTTCACGCCCGTCGACGAGCACCTGATCCCCGCCGGCCCGCCCCGCGAGGTGGCCGGCACCCGCTTCGACTTCCGGCGGGCGCGCGAGGTCGGCTCCGGATACGACGTCAACTTCGTCCTCGACGGCGGGGTGACCGAGGCCGCCCGGGAGGTCGCCGAGCTGTACGACCCGGTGTCCGGGCGGGTGCTGACCGTCTCCACCACCGAGCCCGGCCTCCAGGTGTACACCGCGGACCACCTGGGCGAGCCCTTCTCCCCCGGCGCGGGCGTCGCGCTGGAGACCCAGCACTTCCCCGACTCCCCCAACCGCCCGGACTTCCCGACGACGGTGCTGCGGCCGGGCGAGGTGTTCCGTTCCGAGACGGTGTACGGGTTCGGGGTGCGCTGAGGTCCCCCACGGGCCCGCTACGGCGCGGCCGCGGTGCCGATGTCGTCGAAGACGACGGTGGCCGCGTCGGTGTCGGAGGTGCGCACCGTCACCGCCAGCCGCCAGTCCCCGGGCGGGGACAGCCGGACGATGCCGGACCAGTGCCCGGGGCCGGCCGCGTGGAGTTCCGTCGGCAGGGGGCCGAGGGCCCGCGCCGGCAGCGACCAGGCCGCCGTGACCTCCTCAGCCCGTACGGGCCCGCCGGCGGGATCCGAGAGCCGCAGGTCCACCTCGGCCCCGCCGTCGGCCCGCCGGGCCACCCGGACGGAGACCGTGCCGCGGCCGTCGGGGCTCCCGGTGTCGTAGCCGGCCGACATCCGTACCTGCGAGGGGACGGACGACGCCGCGGTGGCCGGTGTGTCCGCACCGTGCGGCGGGGCCGAACCGGCCAGAAGAGTCGACAGGGCGAGCACCACGGCGCCGATGGCGGTCTCGACGGCCAGCGTCCGCCGCATGCCGCGCAGCGCCTGTTCCGCCGGGCGGGCGTTCTCCTCCGCGGCGTGCGTACGGGTCCAGCGGCGCGCGAGCCGGGCCGTCGTCAGCAGGAGCAGGACGGTCAGCACCTTGGCGACGAGCAGCCGCCCGTAGTCGCTGGTCAGCAGCTGCCCCGGGGCGCCCAGCCGGCGCTGCGCCTGCAGCACGCCCGTCACCACCAGGATCGCGACGCACCAGCCCGCGGCCGTCGAGAAGCGGTGCGTCGCCACGGCGAGCGACTCCGGCCGCTCCCGCCGGGCGAACAGGCGGATCAGGGCCACCAGCCCGCCGAGCCACAGCCCCATGGCCAGCAGATGCAGCACGTCGGCGGTCAGCCCCAGGAGGACATGGCGTCCGGTGGCCGCGTGGCCGGCCTCGCCGTAGGTGACGGCCACGGCGGCCAGGGCGGCCGTCACCGGGAGCGCCCGGCGCGGGACGGTCCGCCAGGAGGTCACGGGACGCGGCAGGTTCCGGGACACCGTCACCAGCAGGAGACCGGTGAGCAGGGTCCGCGCGGCCGTCGTCAGGCCCGGCCGGCCCGTCAGCGCGGGGCGCAGCAGTGCGGGATCCAGCAGGGCGCCCGGCCCCGCCCCGGCCGCGTACGGCCCCTGGGCGGCCAGCCCGGCGCACGCGGAGGCGATGACGACCAGCCCGCCGCTCACGGCCAGCCGTCGCAGCAGGCCGCGGCCGGTGCCGTCGGGGACCAGCAACAGCATGCCGATCGCCCCGGTGAGCAGTGCCAGACCCGCGTACCCCACCCCGCGTGCGACGGACACCGCCGCCCCGAGCAGGGGGTCGGAGTCGCGGTCCGCGCCCGCCGGAAGGCCCGGCGCCCGGTTCGCCCCGGCCCCGTCCGTCCGGCCGACGGTGAAGGTGAAGGCGCCGTGGACGGGGTGCGAGTCCGCGGACACGGCCCGCCAGGAGACCACGTACGTGCCGTCCGGGACACCCGACTCGAGGGGGACGGTCAGGGCGCCGGGCCGGTCCGGCACGGCGGCGGTGTGCCCGGTGTCGGCCCGGCTGCCGTCCGGGCCCAGCACGCGCAGCCCGTCGCCGGTGACCTCGACCGCCTCGCTGAACCGCAGGGTCACCGCCCGCGGCGCCCGGTCGAGGGCCGCCCCGGCCGCCGGGGTGGTGGCGAGGAGTTCGGCGTGGGCCCGGGCCGGTGCGGCGGCCGTCAGCAGCAGGACGAGCCCGACGGCCGCGGCGGCCAGGGCGCGCACCAGCACGGGCAGTTCGGACGGCGGGCGCAGCAGCCCCGTCCGCTCGCGCCACCCCGGCCGGCCGGTTCGCCGGACGACCGGTACGGCCGGGGCCGCCGCTGTCCGGGAGTTCACCATCCCCGCGGTCCAGGGGACCTCTTCGCGGCGCGCCGGCGCGTCGCGGCCGCCGCGAGGAGACCCGCCAGGCCGGCTGCGGCTCCGGCACCGCCCAGCACGCGCGCGGTGACGTCCGCGGAGTCGCCGCCCCCGGACGCGGCGACGGGGGCGGAGACGTTCGGCGCGTCCGTGCCGGCCTCGCCGCTTGCCGCCCCGGAGGGCTCGCGCGTGGCCGACGCCTCGTCGGCGTCGGTGCCCGCGGCGGGGGTCAGCGCGAGGACGGGCGCGGGGTGTTCCGGCTCCGTCCCGTTCGCGGCGGGCTGCTCGATCCAGCGGACGACCTCCCCGTCGTCGTAGGTCTGCAGCGTTTTGAAGACCATCTGCTCGCCGTGCTCGGGCAGCGGGCCGAGGGAGACGTCGAACTCCTGGAACTCGCCGGGGCCGATCCTTCCGCCGGTCCAGACGATCCGGGAGACGGCCTCGCCGGTCTTCTTCCCGTCGTCGACGAGCGGCTGGTCCAGGTGCCGCTTCTCGGTCCTGACGGTCCATCCGGGGACCGGCCGGACGGACACGGAGGCGAGCGGCCGGCCGGCCGGCAGGACCACCTCCACCTTGGTCGTGGCCGCGTCGGGGCGCTCGTCGGGCACCCGGAAGGTGAGCCTCGCCCAGCTCCCCGCCTCGGCGCTCCGCGGATCGATGCCGACGTGGGCGGCGACCGGGCCCGCCGTAGCCAGCAGGACCACTCCCGCGGTCACACAGGTCAGGGCGGTCAGGGCGGCTCGGGATCGGGTGGGACGCATGGGCCTGCTCCGTTCGATGGGTACCGGCCGCAATATTTACCATAATTAACAGATCAACTTTGGCGGGTCTCAATGCATCAGTGGACGCATCTGACCAGGGGTTATTTGAAGCCGACAGGCGACATATGGGGGCGAAACGGTGCACCCTGTGATGTGCGCAACATGTTCAGCCCTAAATTTCTCTGATAAAAACCATTCCATCATCCGAACCAGCCCGAGGAAGGCCAGCATGTTGAGGACAAAGGCGCTGGTCGGCGCCGTCTCCTTCGCGGTCGCGGTCGCCGTCCCGTGGTGGTCCGTCTCCGCGGAGACCTCCTCCGCCCCCGCCAGACCGGCCGTCGACACGGCCGCGGCGGACCACGGCGGCGCCGCTCACGACGGCTCGTCCACCACCTCCACCGGCGGGGACACCACGGCCACGGACACCCAGCAGCACGACTGGAAGTCCATGGACCGGGAGATGGCCAAGCGCGACAAGTCGTTCCCCGCCAAGACGGCGGGCAAGGGCGCACAGCTCATCAAGCCCGAGATCCTGAAGGACGGGACCAAGCGGTTCACGCTCACCGCCAAGCCCGTGAAGTGGGAGGTCGAGCCCGGCAAGACCGTCGACGCCATGTCGTACAACGGCATGGTCCCCGGCCCCACCATCCACGTCGACGTCGGCGACAAGGTCGAGGTCGTCCTGAAGAACCAGCTGCCGGAATCCACGGTGATCCACTGGCACGGGATCCCCATCGACAACGCCATGGACGGCGTCGCCGACATCACTCAGGACCCGGTGGTCCCGGGCGGCACCTTCACCTACAAGATCAAGGCCGAGCGCGAGTCCGTCGGCTGGTACCACTCCCACCACAACGGCACCGAGCAGGTGACCAACGGCCTGTGGGGCGCCTTCCTGATCGGGAACGTGCCGCTGCCGGACCGCACGAAGGTCGCCCAGGAGATACCGATCGAGCTGCAGGACTCCGGCAGCATCGGACTGACCCTGAACGGCAAGTCGTTCCCCGCGACCGAACCCGTGCGCGTCCGCAAGGGCGACTCGGTCCTCATCCACTACTTCAACGCGGGCACCATGGCGCACCCGATGCACCTGCACGGACTCGACCAACTGGTCGTCGCCAAGGACGGATTCCCGCTGAAGAACCCCTACAAGGCGGACACCGTCCTGGTCGCCCCGGGTGAGCGTTACAGCGTGCTGGTCAACGCGAACCGGCCCGGCAAGTGGGCCTTCCACTGCCACATCTTCCCGCACTCCGAAGGCAAGACCGGCATGTTCGGCATGTTCACCGAGATGATCGTGAGCTGACGACCCGGCCGGCGTCTCCCCCCTGCCCTCCCCGCCTCCTCGAGACTGGAGTAACGCCGTGTCAGTCAGCACGGACCCCCCTCGCACCACCCCCGATCCCCAGAACAGACCACAGATACTGCAGCGGGCCCTCACCCCCTTGATGCCCGTGATCGGCGCCACGCTGGCGCTGGGCCTCGTCATCGGCCTGGCTCTGGTCGGCATCTTCCAGCCGCAGTCGTCGTCCGCCGCGACCGCGCCCGCCGGCGGCGCCAACGCCGTGCCCGCCGCGGCGCCCGGCGCGGGCAAGACCATGACGTTCGACATCGAACTCGGCGACCTCTACGTCAAGCCGTCCTCGATCGAGGTCGACGCCGGCGCGAAGGTCAAGCTCAACGTCGTCAACAAGGGCGCCATGGACCACACCCTCGCCCTCACCGGCGAGGACACCCCGCTGATCAAGCCGGGCGCCGCCACCACCATGAACTGGGGCCCGATCAACGAGCCGACCCAGGCGTGGTGCACCGTCGAGGGCCACAAGGCCGCCGGCATGCTGCTCGACATCAAGGTGAAGGGCGTGGCCGCCGCCGATTCCGGCGCCGGCGCCGTCACCAAGGCCGACCCGAACGCCGGCAACGCCAAGATCGACGCGAACGCCGCGCCGTCCGCCGGCTGGAAGGCCGTCGACCCGACGGTCCGTCCGGCCGACGGTCAGAAGGTCCATCAGGTCGACCTGCACGTGCGGGAGAAGAAGGCCGAGGTGGCGCCCGGGGTGACGCAGACCCTGTGGACCTACAACGGCACCGCGCCCGGCCCGACGCTGCGCGGCAAGGTCGGTGACACCTTCCGGGTCAGGCTGACCAACGACGGTTCGATGAACCACTCCATCGACTTCCACGCCTCCAAGGTGGCGCCGAACGTCCAGATGCGGCCCATCAAGCCGGGCGAGTCCCTGATCTACGAGTTCAAGGCGAACTACGCGGGCATCTTCACCTACCACTGCGGCGCCGCACCGATGATCCACCACATGGGCAACGGCATGTTCGGCGCCGTGATCGTCGACCCGCCGAACCTGCGGAAGGTGGACAAGGAGATCGCCCTGGTCCAGTCCGAGCTGTACCTCGGCCCGCAGGGCAAGGCGTCCGACCTCACCAAGATGATGGCCGGCACCAACGACGGGGTCGTCTTCAACGGCTACTACAACCAGTACGTCCACCAGCCGGTGAAGGTGAAGGTCGGCGACCGGGTCCGCGTCTGGGTGGACAACGCCGCCATCAACGAGCCCCTCGCGTTCCACACCGTCGGCCTGATCTTCGACACCGTGTGGAAGGAGGGCGAGTACCTGCTGAAGCCGGGCAGCCCGGACAAGGGCGGTTCGCAGACGCTGGACCTGTCGACCACCCAGGGCGGTTTCGTCGAGTTCACCGTCGACAAGGCGGGCACCTACACCTTCGTCAACCACATCATGAAGGACCTCTCCCGCGGTGCGGCGGGCCTGCTCGTGGCGGGCGACGCCCCGGCGGAGGCCCACTGACCATCCCGAACAGGCGCGGGGGGGGGGGGGGGCGCGGGGGGGGGGGGGGCGGGCGCGCCCCCCCCCCCCCCCCCCCCCCCCCCCCCCCCCCCCCCCCCGCCCCCGCCCCCCCCCCCCCCCCGGCGCATCCGCCCTCGCCGAAACCCGCCGCGACCCTCCCCTCCCTTGTTACGCTGAAGAAGAATTTCTCAGACCAATTACATTTCCACGATTCTTTCGGACGTTGATGCCATGGCTCCCGTTCAGCCATCCGACAGTCACCCCGGTCCCGCGGGCGGCGCCTCCCGGACGGCCATCCTCGAAGCCCTGCGTCACTCGGAGGGTCCGCTCACCGTGCAGCAACTCGCCGAGGGCCTGGGGCTGCACGCCAACACGGTGCGCTTCCACCTGACCCGGCTCACGAAGGACGGCCAGGTCCGTGAGGGGCGTGCCGGCCTCGGCGGTCCCGGCCGCCCCAAGCTCACCTACGAGGCCACCACCGGGAGGACGACCGGCTCCGCCGGGACGGCCGAGCGGGAGGGCAACGGCTACCGGCTCCTCGCCCAGATCCTGGCCGGCTATCTGGCCGCGACCTCCGACAGCCCGTCGAGGGACGCCGTCGCGGCGGGGCAGGAATGGGGCCGTCATCTGACCGAGCGCCCGGCCCCGTTCTCGTCCATCTCGGCGGAAGACGCCTTCGACAAGATCACCGCTCTGATGGACGGCCTCGGTTTCGAGACCGAACGGAGCGACGACCCGCCCCTGCTGCGGCTCCACCGCTGTCCCTTCCGCTCGGTCGCGGCGGAGCGCCCGGACGTGGCGTGCTCGGTGCACCTCGGCCTGATGCGCGGCGCCCTCCAGGAGATGGGCGCCCCCCTGCACCCCGCCGACCTCAAGGTCTCCCACTCCCCCGGCACGCCCTGCCTCGCCTTGTTCGAGCGCACCGGCAGGGCCGCGCCCGGCACCACGCCGTCCCAGCCCCCGCAGCCCCGCATCGGCGAACCGGAGACGGTCACACCGCCGGACGGCGAGTAGGCGTCACGGGGCCCGGCCCGCCGCCGTCGCGGCGGACCGGGCCCCGGCCGTACGGCTGCCCGTGCGGCACGACCGCCGGGACGGAACGAGCCCCGGCCCGGGGGTCAGGTCCCGGGCCGGGGCTGCTTGTGGGGAGACTTGTCCCGGATCAGACGTTAATCGTCGCCGTGATCCTGCGGTCCGCTATCGAGCGTCCGACCTGGATCTCGTACGAACCCTTCACAAATGTCCAGGCCCCGGTCTCCTCGTCCCAGACCTCGAAGGCGCGGCGCGGGAGCGTGACCACCGCCTCGGCGTTCTCGCCGGGCGCGGCCGTGACGTCGGCGAACCCGGCCAGCCGGCGCGCGGGGCGGCCGGCGTCGGGCTCGGCCGGGGCCAGGTAGACCTGCACGACCTCGCGGCCGGTCCGCTCGCCGGTGTTGCGGACGCGGACGGTGGCCGTCGTACCGTCCGCCGTCCCGTCCACGTCGACGGACTCGTACGTCCAGTCGGTGTAGCCGAGGCCGTGGCCGAAGGGGTACGCCGGGGTGCGGCCGGCCTTCTCCCAGGCCCGGTAGCCGATGAAGACGCCCTCGGAGTAGCGCAGTTCACCGTCGGCGGGGGTCACCTGGGTGACCGGGGCGTCGGCCAGGGAGCCCCAGGTGGTGGGCAGTCGCCCGCCCGGCTCGTGGGCGCCGGTGAGCACGTCCGCCAGGGCCGCGCCGCCCTCCTGGCCGGGGAACCAGCTCAGCAGCACCGCGGCGACGTCCTCGCGCCACGGCATCTCCACCGGGGAGCCGGAGTTGACGACCACGACGGTGTCGGGGTTGGCGGCGGCGACCGCGCGGACGAGGTCGTCCTGGCGGCCGGGCAGGGCCAGGTCCTTGCGGTCGAAGCCCTCCGACTCGACGCGGTCGGTGGTGGCGACCACGACGACGGCCGTGTCGGCGCGGCGGGCCGCCTCGACCGCCTCGGCGATCAGTTCGTCGGGGTCGCGCCGCGGCTCCTGGTGGGCCAGGGCGAAGCCGACGGTCTTCATGGGCATGTTCTCGGGGAAGGCGACGACGTGGGTGAGGGAGACCTCGACCGTCTCGCCGGCGGTGAGTTCGGCCTCGGCGCGGGGCACGGGGGCGCCGAAGAACGCCTCGAAGGGGTCGTCGTCGTGGGCGGGGCGCTGGACGTCGTCGTAGTACGTCGTGCCGTCGACGACCAGCCGGAAGGCGCCCAGGCCCTTGACGCCGAAGGTGTGCGTGCCGGTGTCGCGGGGGGTGAAGGTGCCGGTCAGCTCCACGGTGTGCAGGTTGTCGTGGGTGACGCCGTCGGGGAGGTCCGAACCCATCCACTGGATCAGGCCGCCCGGGGCCGAGCCGGTGCCGACGACGTCGCCGTCCGCGTTCCGGCACACCGCGCGCAGCTCGAAACCCTGGTCGGCGACGGCGAGTTCGGTGTTGGGGTCGGCGCCCACCGCGTACTCGACGGCGCCGTCGGGGAGGGCGGCGGTGAGGCCGTCGAGGGGGGAGACGATCCGGGCCGGGAAGACGGTGGCGGAGCCGCCGCCGAGGACGCGGGCGTCGCGGGCGGCGGCGCCGATCAGCGCCACGCTGCCCGGCTTCAGGGGCAGGGCGCCGCGTTCGTTGCGGACCAGGACGAAGGAGCGGCGGGCGATCTCGCGGGCCAGCGCGCCGCCGTCCACGGTCTCCGGCAGTTCGGTCACCGCGGGCTCGGCGCCCTCCAGGACGCCGACGCGGGCGGCGAGCCGCAGCACGTTGCGGACGGCGGCGTCGACCGCGGACTCCTCGACCTCGCCGTCGCGCACGGCCTGGGCGAGCGGTGCGCCGTAGACGGTCTGCGGGCCGGGCATGGCCACGTCGAGGCCGCCCTCGATGGCGCGCTTGGTGGAGCGGGCGGCCATCCAGTCGGAGACGTTGTAGCCGTCGAAGCCCCATTCGCCGCGCAGGACCTCGTTCACCAGGTAGTGGTGCTCGGTCATCGTCGCGCCGTTGACCGTGTTGTAGGCGGTCATGATGCCCCAGGGGTGGGCGTTCTCGACGATGATCTCGAAGGGGGCCAGGTACAGCTCGCGCAGGGCGCGTTCGCTCACCAGGTTGTTCACCGTGAAGCGGTCGGTCTCGGCGTCGTTGGCGACGTAGTGCTTGACGGTGGTGCCGACGCCGCCCGACTGGACGCCGGCCACATAGCCCGCGCCGATCAGGCCGGTGAGGTACGGGTCCTCGCTGTAGGCCTCGAAGTGGCGGCCGCCGAGCGGGGAGCGGTGCAGGTTGACGGTGGGGGCGAGCAGCACGTGGACGCCCTTGCGGCGGGCCTCCTGGGCGAGCAGCACGCCCGCGCGGCGGGCGAGCCGCGGGTCCCAGGTGGCGGCGAGGGCGGTCGGGGAGGGCAGGGCGACGGAGGGGTCGTCGGCGGTCCAGCGCACGCCGCGGACGCCGATCGGGCCGTCGGACATGACCAGGGACCTCAGGCCGATCTCCGGGAGGGCGGGCAGGGACCACATGTCCTGGCCGGACAGCAGCCGGGCCTTCGCGTCCAGGTCCAGCTTGCCGAGGGCCGCCTCGACGACCGCCTCGCGGGCCGCGTGGGCCTCGCGGGTCTCGCCGACCACGTCGGTCTCGCCTGCGGTGCCGGCCTCGCGGGCCTCGTCGGCCGGAGGGGTTCCTGGGGTTCCCGCCATCGCGGTGCCTCCTCGTTGAAGTCCGTGCAGTGCCCCCATCGTGCATCGGCTACCTGTAGAGCGGTAGGTTTCGTTATCCTGCCGTTATATTCAGGGTGGATGGATGGCATACCGTGACCCCATGAACGCCAGGGTCAGGAGCGAGGAACGGCGCACCGAGATCGTGCGGGCGGCGCTGGAGGTGATCGCCGAGCGCGGCTACCGGGGCGCGAGCCTGGCCGCGGTCGCCGAGCGCGTCGGGCTCACCCAGCAGGGGCTGCTGCACTACTTCCCGACCAAGGACGCGCTGCTGGTCGCGGTCCTGAAGGAGCGGGACCAGTGGGACGCGCTGCCGGACACCCGGTGGCGGGTCGATCTGCTGGCCGCGCTGGTGGAGTACAACGCGATGCGGCCCGGCATCATCCAGACCTTCTCGGCGCTGCTCGGCGAGAGCGTGACGGAGGGGCATCCGGCGCGCGAGTACTTCACCGAGCGGTACCGCAGGGTGCGCGAGAGCATGGCCGCCGTCCTGCGCGCCGAGTACGGCGAGCGCCTCCCGAACGGCCTCACCCCGGAGCGCACCGCCCCGCTGCTGGTCGCGGTGATGGACGGCCTGCAGTACCAGTGGCTGCTGGACCCGGAGTCGGTGGACATGCCGGGCGCGTTCCGCGACTTCCTGGCGCTGCTGGGCGAGTCCTGAACTCCGGCGACTTGCTTGCTGCCGGCTACTGCCGGCTGCTACTGGCTGCTACTGGCGCCAGATCACGGCCAGCGTCTTGCTGACCGCGCAGACCAGGGCGAAGGCGATCGCCCATGCCACGGCCCCGGCGGCGAGCAGCGCGGCCACGCCGGCGCCGAACCAGAGCAGTTCGAAGCCGACGCGGACCGCGCCGTGCGTCGCGTGCGGCGCCTTGCGCGAACCGAACCGCCCCCACAGCACGATCAGCACGGCCGGGGCGCCCAGGCCCAGCAGCCATGCCAGGGGCGCCGCCACGTCGCGGGTGAAGCCCCAGTAGCCGACGGCGGCGAGAGCGCCGAGCTCGATCAGGAACAGGACGCCCAGGTTCGCTGCCTTCATGGGCGGCAGTATCACCTGCCCGCCGGGACCGCCGCCACGATTTCCACCTCGATCAGCGCCTCCGGGCGGAACAGGCGCGGGACCTCGAAGGTCATGCTGGTCGGGGGTGTGCCGGTGAGGAACCGCCGCCGTACGGCGCCGTATTCCTCCAGTCCGCCGATGTCCGTGAGGTAGGTGCGGATGTTGATGACGTCCGCCAGGGTCGCTCCGTGCGCCGCCAGCAGCGCGCCGAGCGTCTCGAACACGCCCCGGCTCTGCTCGGCGAGGGTGGCGCCGTCGGCGATCTGGCCGGAGACGAACAACAGGGCGCTGCCGTCGGCCTGTTCGACGCGGGCGACCTGGGAGTAGTAGGGGCTCAGGGGCTGGGGTGCGGACGCGGGGCTGTCCAGGGTGACCTTCACGCCGCCCTGCCTTTCGGGTGCTTCTCCATGGCCTCGACGCTAGGCGGGCCCGTGTGATGCGACAAGCGAATGTCTAGCATGGCCGCCATGCCGAACTCGCATGTCCCGGACGGCGTTCCGGACGTCTCGACCGTCTGGCTGCGCGTCTTCCTCGAGGTCGCCCGGCACGGCTCGTTCACGCTCGCGGCGCGGACGCTGGGCTGGACGCAGTCGGCGGTCTCGCGGCAGATCTCCGCGCTGGAGGCGGCGCTCGGCGGCGGGCCGCTGTTCGACCGGCTGCCGCGCGGGGTGCGGCTGACGGAGGCCGGGCGGATCCTCGTACCGCACGCGGAGGCGGTCGCCGAGGCGCTGCACGGAGCGGGGCGGGAACTGGCGGCGCTGCGCGAGGCGGCGGACGGGCGGCTGCGGTTCGGGGCGTTCGCCACGGCCGACGCGGCGCTGGTGCCGCACGCCCTCGCCGCGTTCCGGGCCCGCCACCCCCGCGTGCGGGTCTCCCGCGAGGAGGGGCTCACGCCCGCGCTCCTCGGCCTGCTGGACGCGGGCCGGCTGGACCTGGCGGTGGTCTCCACGACGGGCCGCGCGCCGCTGGAGACGTACGAACTGCACCATCTCCTGGACGAGTCGCTGTACGTCGCCGTGGGGGGGGGGGGCCCCCCGGGCCCCCCCCCCCCGCCCCGGGGGGGGGGGGGGGGGGGGGCCCGCCCCCGGGGGCGGCCGGGGGCGCCCCCCCCCGCCCCCCACCCGGGGGCACC